>QHNF01000302.1 GCA_003218345.1 Verrucomicrobiota bacterium
CAGGAAATTATTGTCGATAACGCGAGTTATCCGATCAAAGAAATCGCAGAGAACTCACACATTTTCCGCACGCTCGGGCTTGGCTATGCGAACCTCGGCTCATTGATCATGAGTTACGGCTTCGGTTACGACAGCGTGGAGGGCCGGGCGCTCTGTGGCGCGATTACGGCCATTATGACCGGCGAAGCTTACGAACAAAGCGCGCGAATGGCGCAAGCAATGGGACCTTTTCCCGGTTATCGCGATGCGCGCGCCAGCGGCGTGCCGAAACCGGTGGCCAAGGACAACATCGCATCGACGCTGGAAGTGATTGAGCTGCACCGGTGCGCGGTGAACAGCATCCCCGATGCAAAAGAGTTTGCAGCTTTGAAAGGAGAAGCGGCGAAAGTTTGGGATACCGCGGCGGAACTCGGGAAGCGCTGCGGTTATCGTAACGCACAAGTCACCGTACTCGCGCCGACCGGCACGATTAGTTTCCTGATGGATTGCGACACCACGGGGATCGAGCCGGACATCGCACTGGTGAAATACAAGCTGCTTGCGGCCGGCGGAATGCTCAAGATCGTGAATCAGACGGTCAAACCCGCGCTGGAAAAGTTGGGATACAATTCCGAAGAAATCGAAAGAATCATCGCGCACATCGACGCGTTCGACACGATCGAGGACATCACCGATACCGATGGATCGACAATTTCATCCGGGCTGCGGCCGGAGCACTTGTCGATCTTTGATTGCGCTTTCAAGCCGTTCAAGGGCAAGCGCAGTCTCAATTACATGGCGCATTTGAGGATGATGGCCGCTGCGCAGCCATTCCTAAGCGGTGCGATTTCGAAAACTGTCAACATGCCAGAGGCAGCGACAGCGGATGACGTTATGAACACCTATATGGAGGGCTGGCGGCTTGGCTTGAAATCGATCGCGATTTACCGCGACGGCTCAAAGCGATCTGCACCCCTGAACACGCGCAAGACAAAGGATATGGGCACTGTCGATGTTGCGGCCGGCCATGAGGAACTTCAACATCGCATTCTCGGACTGGAAGAAGAACTAGCGACGCTGCGCAGCCGGCTCGATCAACCAGTCCGGCATCGTATGCCGGATACCCGAACGTCATTGACGCACCGGTTCGAAATTGCCGGGCACGAAGGCTACATCACAGTCGGTCTGTACCAAGACGGTCAGCCGGGCGAGCTTTTCATCACCATGTCGAAGGAGGGAAGCACGATCGGCGGATTGATGGATACGGTCGGTACGCTCACCTCGATTGCGCTGCAATACGGCGTGCCTTTGGAGAGCCTAGTGAAAAAATTCGCCTACCAACGATTCGAACCGAGCGGGTTCACAAAAAATCCTGATATTCGTCATGCGACCAGCATTACCGATTACGTTTTCCGCTGGCTGGCGTGCCAATTCATCAAAGGCTACAAAGAGGCGACGGCGCCGAACCGGGCTCAGCAAGAATTACCCTTGAAGGAGATTGCCGAGATCGAGAAGAAAGCTCTGAACCGGCCGGTATCCGATTTGCAGCGCACCGGCGAAAAAGAACTGCTCGACGTGATCACAAACGCTCCGTGCAATGATCCCGCCAATGCGCGACGGGTCGGGAATGGCAACGGCCGTGCGGAACGGGTAGTGGTGGCGCTTGGCAGCATCTTCATGGGGATCACCTGTTCGGTCTGCGGCAGCGATAAAGTGATTCGCGCGGGCGCATGCGGCGTTTGCACCGAATGCGGTACAAGCCAAGGGTGCAGCTGAATTCGTAGACTGCTGTAAAATGCGGTGCGTCGTTAGCCGCGAAGATGCTTGCGCAAGTGCTAACGTAGCTGGCGTCTTGTCCGTGTGATGGCGAGTGGACACACGAGGTCGGCGCGCTACAGTTCGTGGCCGCTATGTTCTTAGAACCGATTTGATGAATAAACTCGACGCGCAGCGACAAAAAGAAATTGAACAGGCGGAAGAGCTGCTTTTCGCTGGCCCGCAGGCGCTTGGTTTTGCCAAGGGCCTTTTCCAAGGGCATTTTGTTTCCGACTGGGTAATGCCATATCCGCGCATCCCTGCGGCGCAACAGGCGGAACTCGACAGGGCGCTGGCCGAGTTGCGGCAGGTTCTCGATGAGGAACTCGACCCGGTAGCGATAGATCGACAGGCAGACATCCCGCGCGCAGTGATTGAGGCGCTCGGCCGGGTAGGCGTTCTGGGCATGACTGCGCCAGCGGAGTACGGCGGTCGCGGATTCAGTCAGATGGCGAACTGTAGGGTGCTCGAGGAAATCGGAAGCCGCTGCGCATCGACATCGGTCTTTGTGAATGCGCATCACTCCATTGGCATCCGTGCCTTGTTGCTCTTCGGGACGCACGAGCAAAAACAAAAATGGCTACCGAAACTAGTGACCGGCGAACAGCTAGGTGCTTTCGCGCTTACTGAAAAAGAAGCGGGCTCAGACGCAGCAAATGTTCAGATGCAAGCCCGCCCCAGTGAAGATGGGTCGCACTTTATTTTGACCGGCGAGAAACGTTATATCACCAACGCCGCCATCGCGCACGTGCTCACTGTGATGGCGCGAACGCCTGTGCCCGGCAAAGACGGGAAGACCGCGATCACGGCATTTTTGGTTACACCTGACATGCCGGGGTTCGAGATTCTCGAGGCGCGCATGTCCAAAATGGGAATTCGCGGCACTGCGACGGGGCGCTTTGCGCTGCGCGACGTTAGAGTTCCGAAGGAAAATATTCTCGGTCCGCCAGGCAAAGGTCTCAAAGTTGCTCTCACAGTGCTCGATTTTGGGCGAACAACATTCGGTGCCTGCTGCACCGGCGCGGCCAAGACGTGTCTGCGTTTGGCGATCGAGCATGCGAACACGCGTAGGCAGTTCAACAAAACGCTTGGTGCGTTTGAACTGGTGAAAAAGAAAATCGCGCGCATGGCAGCAGACGCCTATGCCATGGAAGCGATGACCACCATTACCGCGTCGCTAATCGACCGCGGACTGGAGGACTACATGATTGAGACCGCCATGCTGAAAGTCTTTACTACCGAGCGGCTTTGGGAAGTGATTAAC
>QHNF01000309.1 GCA_003218345.1 Verrucomicrobiota bacterium
GCCGGCCAGCGCGACCAATCGGCCGCAGCGCTGCCGATTCGCGGTGATTTGGAGACCGCAACCGCGCGCGTCACGCTGCGCGTTGTTTTCGTCACGCGTTTTGTCCTGCGTGTGACCGTTCGTGTTTCTTCCATTGAGAATGGTTGAAGTTGTGGTGAATACGAAGCGGTTTCGTCCACTGGAACAGCGCGCGGAACTTCATAGGCCGGAATCGCACGCGCCACCGCCTCGGCCCGGTGGATCGGTGGACCGGCTGCGTGGAGTTCTCCGCCAAGCGCGTTGTGATTGCTGTATTCCCGATGGTCCGACTCAGTGTGCGTGTACGCCGTTGTGCGCACATTTTGAAAATCCGTTTTCGCCAGCGGCCGCTCGTAGGGCGGCAGTGCGTGGTGGGTCGTTCCACAGGCGCTGAGGAGAAGAATTGCGATGAACGCTGCAAGAACAGCGAAGGCAAGGAGGCGCAGCTTCGTGCGGGTCAAGGTGGATCGCCGGAGTTATTAACAGTTATTCACAACAGCTTTGCAAGCTTTTTTTGGTAAGGAGCGACGCTTCCTAGCTGTCGAGGGACATGACGCCGACAGGTTTGGCGGGTCGTCTCTTGTTGGGCCGTGATCCTCCTGCTCTTTGGTCGCGCTCGATTCTGTTTTGTCGGCCCGTCTAAATGTGCGTAATCTGCGTTTCACTTATGATCGCCGAATTCGAAAAACAGGTCTCCCAAACGCTCGAAGAGATTAAATCGCAAGGCCTTTTCAAAACCGAGCGGGTCATCACAACTCCACAGGACGCGCATATCGCCGTCGCTGGCGGCAAACGCGTGCTCAACATGTGTGCAAACAATTATCTCGGTCTTGCTGATCATCCTGCGCTCATTGCTGCCGCGAAGGAAGCGCTCGACACACATGGATTCGGCATGGCCAGCGTGCGTTTTATCTGCGGCACACAGGACATCCACAAGGAGCTCGAAGCAGGAATGACGAAATTCCTCGGAACAGAAGACACAATCCTTTATCCGTCTTGCTTCGATGCGAACGGCGGTTTGTTCGAAACGCTGCTCACCGACAAGGATGCAGTCATCAGTGATGAGCTAAATCATGCCAGCATCATTGACGGCATCCGCCTCTGCAAAGCGCAACGACTTCGCTACAAACACAACGAGATCGCCGATTTCGAAGCGCAATTGCGCGCTGCGAAGGATGCACGTTTCCGATTGATCGCAACGGATGGCTGCTTCTCGATGGATGGAACAATTGCTGACCTGAAATCGATCGTCGATCTCGCCGAAAAATATAATGCGCTCACAATGATCGACGACGCGCACGCGACTGGTTTCCTTGGCAAAACCGGACGGGGCACACACGAATATCGCGGCGTGATGGGCAAGATCGACATCATCACTGGCACGCTCGGCAAAGCACTCGGTGGCGCGAGTGGCGGATTTACCAGTGGTCGCAAAGAGATTGTCGATCTTTTGCGGCAGCGCTCGCGCCCCTATTTGTTTTCCAACACCATCGCACCCCCAGTTGTCGCGGCGTCGTTGAAGGCGATCGAACTTCTCAGCGCATCAACGGAGCTGCGCGATAAACTCGAAGAAAACACAAACTATTTTCGCGCCGCCCTCACCGAGCGTGGCCTAACGATCAAGCCAGGCGTGCATCCGATTGTTCCGATCATGATCGGCGACGCGGCCAAATCACAAAAGTTCGCCGCGCGAATGCTGGAAAAAGGCGTTTACGTGATCGGCTTTTTTTATCCGGTCGTGCCGCATGGCACCGCGCGCGTCCGCACACAAGTCTCCGCCGCACATTCGCGCGAAGATTTGGAGTTTGCGGTGAATGCGTTCGCTGAAGTGAATGAAGAATTGAAAAGCCTGTAGAGGCGGCTGTCCTCAGCCGCAGAAGGCGCCGGCAGCAATGCTTTACATGGTAATCGAGCATTTAAAAGAAGGCGCCGCGCCCGAAATTTATCGGCGCCTTCGCACGAAAGGGCGGATGATGCCAGAAGGACTGGACTACATCTCGAGCTGGATCGATCTCGAATTGAAGGTCTGCTGGCAACTTATGCAAACTGAAGATTTAGCGCTATTCGATGGATGGATAGAAAATTGGCGCGATTTGATAGATTTCGAAATCGTCCCGGTGCGCACTTCGGCGGAAGCGGTCGAACTGATGAACAAGAATCTGTAGAGGCTCCTACAGATTGCCTTCCTCGAATAAAGTGGCGCGCGGCGGTGTGTGTAGCAGATTAGCGTGTGCACAAGAGTGTCAGCAGCAGCGTGGATTGGAATGCCGTTCGCGAGGATTTCCCGATCCTGCGCGAACAGTCGCACGGCCATCCTCTTATTTATTTCGATAGCGCGGCAACCTCGCAGAAGCCACGTGCGGTGATCGACGCGCTTCGGCATTACTACGAGCACGAAAACGCAAATGTGCATCGCGGGCTGCATCTGCTCAGCTCACGCGCGACGGAAGCTTACGAAAAAGCGCGCCGGCGTGTGGCAGAATATATCGACGCTGCGAGCGCTGATGAGATCGTGTTCACGCGCGGAACCACTGAAAGCATTAATCTTGTCGCCCAGGCGTGGGGCGGGAAATTTATTCGCGAAGGAGATGTGATCCTCCTGACCGAAATGGAGCACCACAGCAACCTTGTGCCTTGGCAATTGCTGGCGGAACGAACCGGCGCGCGGCTTCGCTTTGTGCCCGTTCGTGATGATGGAACTCTTGCTCTTGATCAGCTTCCATCGTTGCTCAACTCTGAAGTAAAGCTCTTTGC
>QHNF01000310.1 GCA_003218345.1 Verrucomicrobiota bacterium
TTTGTGCCGGACTGATTCCCATCGCCTGGACTAGATATTGTTTCACGCTATCGGCGCGGCGTTGGCTCAGATCGAGATTGTATTCGGGCGTGCCGAACGAATCCGTGTAGCCTTCCACCGTGAATGTCGCCTTGGAATTTCGCTGGATAAGTGTTCCGAGCTTTTGCAGTTGATTGATGGCGCTTCCTTGCAACACGTCGCTGTCATATTCGAAAAGCTGGTCGTCCGGCATTCGCAATTTTGTGCCTGACCCGAGCGGACCTTTTTGGGAGAGCAACTGATCCAAATCGCTGAAGCCGGGAGAGTGCCCTTTGTTCGGGCCGGCGCTATCGGCAGGCATTTTGCTCGTAAAGGTGTTCGGCCGCTTAATCGTAGTGCTTGTGGCAAGCTCAGTTCCGCTAAGCGCAGGCTGCGGGCGGCCTGATGCCGAATTGTTGTTGAGGAGCGATTGTTCGTGCGTCGCGTTTGGATCAGCAGAGAGATTCTGCGCCGGGGAGCGCTCAATTTCGGTAAGCACGGAATTTACGTCCGGTTGTTCCACTTTGGGTTGGTCGGGCAAGACGTCTCGCATGTCGTCCGGGATCGCCGCACTGGCTTGAATATCCTGCAATAGCTTGTCGAATGATTTCTTCTCGTCCGGCAACTGCACATCCGTGTTATCGGGGTTCGGTTTGGCGGCTGGATTTGTGTCATCGACACTGCTTTTCTCAAGGTTCGATCCATCGACGCTCCTGACCTTGAACGTCGGCGTCTGCTCATTTCGGACCATGGCGACTTCGGCGGACTGAAAACGCGTCCGGTAAAAATAAGCGCAGAGCGCGAGGTGTATTCCCAGGGAAACGATTAACCCAAACCAGAGCCAACTGCGCTCTTTGCCGCCCGTGAGCAGACCTTCGGTCTCGAAGCTGTCGAAATCGTTGAACTCGGAAACTCGCATTGCTTACCCGGCCCGAAACATATCACATTTCGACACGCCAGCCATCGCAAGGGGAAGATAGCCATTTGGCTGTCTTGGCAGACAGACTTCCCAGCCTGTCGGTTCGCGGATTTGACAGGCTGGCAGCCTATCTCCCCGCACCACCGCTGCGCGTGCGCTCAACAAAAGCTCTGGCAGCGCGGCGAATTTCCTCTGCCACCCGCGCCTCGGGAGAAACAAACTTCGGGGTAAACCACGGGAACAAGCCGATCAAATCGTGTGTGACTAGAATTTGCCCATCGCAATGCTCGCCTGAGCCGATGCCAATAGTGGGAATACCGATCGCCTTTGTGATTTGCTTCGCGATATCGGCGAGCACAATCTCTAAGACGACAGAAAATGCGCCGGCCTTTTCCACGGCGCGCGCATCGGAAATCAGTGCTTCTGCTTCTGATTGCGTGCGGCCCTTGATTCGATAGCCGCCTTCCTCGCGCACACTTTGGGGCAGCATACCGATGTGCGCCATGAAAGGAATACTTGCGCGCGTGATCTCTTCGATTTGCGCGACGTGACTCGCGCCGCCTTCGAGTTTAACCGCTTGCGCACCAACATCGACAAGTTTCTTAGCGGTCTCGACCGCCTGTTCGGGTGTGTCATAGCTATGGATCGGCATATCTGCCACCAATAACGCGTGTTTCACCCCGCGGGCCACCGCGCGCGTGTGATGCAGCATCTCTTCCAGCGTCACACGTGTCGTATCCTGATAACCGAGCACCACCATGCCTAACGAGTCGCCCACGAGAATAATGTCTATATCACTTTCATCCAGCAAACGTGCCGTTGGATAATCGTAAGCGGTCAGCGCGGTGATTTTCTCGCTGCGCTGTTTCATTAGGCGAAAATCTTTCATCGGACCTCGCTCGGAAGATCAGCCGCTGATTTGAGAACGCAAGCTGCAGCCCCAAAGGCGGCGCAAAGACGCGTCGCTTTCCAAGCGCACCAGCCGCGCCCTACCAGTCATCGTCAGTGAACCGAACCAGCTCGCCAGATTCCTCAAGCTCCACGAGCAAATCCCGGACAGTTTTCCTCTCGTTAGGCAAAACCAGGTCCGGCCGGATATCGGCGAGCGGTTGAAGAACGAATTTTCTCAAGTGGATCCGCGGGTGCGGCAATTGCAAACGCTCATTGTCCATCTTGGAGTCGCCGTAGTAGAGCAGGTCGATATCGATCTTACGCGATACGTTTTTCGGGTGATCGCGTTTGCGGCCTAACGACTCTTCGATGCGGATGAGTTGTTCGAGCAGGTTCACAGGATCGCCTGCGTAGTCAAACTCAACGACCGCGTTCAAGAATTTCTCTGCTCCCGGTTCGCAATCGACCGGTTCGGTCTCGTAAATCGCCGAAGAAAGAATGGGTGGTTGGACATGTGAAAGATCGGCAATTTGTCCGCGTGCCGCGCGCAAATTGTCGAGCCGATCACCAAGATTAGATCCCAGGGCAACTGCGGTTCTCATAGTAGCGCATGCGTCCCGCTTGCTGCCTCAATGAGCGCAACTTGGGAAAATTGCGCTACCACAACCCCAGCACATCTTGCATGCTGTAGAGTCCAGCTGGTTTTCCAATGACCCACCCCGCTGCGCGCAACGCCCCACGCGCAAAAATTTCGCGGCTTGCTGCACGATGCGTAAGCTCAAGGCGCTCGCCGCGTCCACTAAAAACTACGGTGTGCTCACCAACCACATCGCCTTCGCGAATCGACTGAATCGGAATTTCGTTCTCAATTTGTTGCGCCGCTTTCAAAACGTCACCGAGCGTTTTGGCCGTCCCGCTGGGCGCATCTTTTTTCATTTGGTGATGCGTTTCGACAATCTCTGCATCAAAATCGCGCCCG
>QHNF01000320.1:0-3109 GCA_003218345.1 Verrucomicrobiota bacterium
TTCACATGCGCTCTGTTCCTTCCTCGCCAGCGGGCTTGAGACTAGAAATCGCTTTCAAAATCGACAAGAAAAAAATGAATTTTATTTTTCATCGCGAACAAAAAATTTCTTGACTAAGAAATAGAAACGCGCGTGTTCGAGGGAAAACTAAAATTGATCACTTCGGCTGATTCTCCCGTGGGCTAGTCCGCCAAAGGATCGTAGTTGCGGCGACCAGTTGATTATCTGCTCGCATCGCTGTGGCGCCACTCCTTAGTTGACCAGATCGGCCCTCGTGCGCAACTTGCCGCCTCAAAAGTGCCATGAGGGAAGGCTTGGGAATCGACAACGCAGGCAAGCCAACGAAGATGACGAATAGGAAGGCGAATTGCACAGACAATTTTGATTGGCGCCGGGCAATCGGCCTAATCTTTCCAGGCAGCTTGATCGTGTTCCTATTTTTTGCGTCATCTGCGGATGCCATTGATGAGCTACTGCCGCCGTTCGGATTTCGTTGGAACGATTCGATGGCGCGCGTGGACGCAGTGCTGCATGGCGCGAAAGCGAAAATTGTGTCGCGCGAAAAAAAGGAGAACCGGGAGGTCTGGACAGTGGAGGGCCTCGTCCACCCTGGATTGAAGCGCACCCTGTTTACGTTTAAGCAGAGAGCGCTTATTGCGGTGGAGCTACAATATGAATATCCCGACTGGTCGATCGAACGTTACAACCAGCGGATGGGCGAAATTCGCAAGTACTTCGACGAGAAGTACGGAACCGGAAAATTGGTCTCACGTTCTCGTGATACCGACACTGATGTCATCCAGACTTTGGTCGGCTATCAATGGATGGTCGGTGCGACGATGCTTGAGCTTTTTTATTTCTCGGCGCAACATGACGCGCTCCTTTACCGAACCATTACAGTTGATTACAAAGCTATGTAGCCGTTTCGGCCCATGAAGCAGGCAGCTGTGGATGCTATCTTCTAAAAACACACAACCACCGAGCGCAGTTCGGAATTTCATTCGCAACCGGCTTATCTCGCATTCGCTTACGCGACTGATTCGCAGGCACGCGATCTAGAGCGAGAGCTCATCTTTACGAAGTGCAACCCCGGATAGACACGTGCGGCTTCGATTTAGTCTCCGACGAGCAACCGGGCGAGTTCAAAAGTGGTGAGTTTTTTACGTGCCGGCTTGCCCGAGAAAACGCTGGCGCCACAACTTGCCCCGGCATACAACTTGCCCGGCGTTATGGAACTCAAATGCCGCTAACATATCGCCGCGGAGACAATTCGATGTGATGAGCCCTTCGCGATTTTTTCAAGCGTAGATAATCGCAAGTCACGTTTACGGCCTGCCTCAATTTGCTCATAATACTTAGTGATTAGTCCCGCTTTTGATAGGTCTGCTGCTGGAAATCCCCGGCTACTTTCGGATCATAGCCATATTTCTTCTGAATTTCGGGCGACAACTCGGTGAATGGGATTTTCACAATTCCACCGGAGAAATTGAGCACGACCCCTCCGGTTCTACGCGGCTAATCCTTGCGTGTTTGTATTCTTTGCCATCGATCGTTTTGAAGTCGTCAGCCAGTGCGATTGACGCGAACAACGCCGCTAAGATTGCCAGTGTGGTTTGGCAGTGGTTGATGCGACGGATTGTGCCTCTTTTGCTCTCCACACGGGGCAATGACAAATTGATATGAACGGTCGCGATAACGCGCGCGGCGTTCACGGTCGCCGCGATTGCATTCCTTTGCGTCTCGAGAAGTACAACTTTACGGTGAAACCTCGGCTTGGACTTATCCGCCGCCGCCAATCGCGCAGAGTCACTTCGTCAGGCGCCATCGGCGCGGACATTGACGACCGCTTGAGCCAAATCTCTCCCGCGCGTGCGCGTAATGGTCTGAAAACTGCGGGGCTGGCGGTTAATAATTCCTGATGCTCCACGATGTATCCACGGTTCCCAAATTGACAACGGATTGAATCGCAGTGCGGTTCATGAGCAAGATAACGCGCTGGCCAGTGGAGGTGTTTTGCCAAAGAATGTCGGCCTTACCGTTCCGATTAAAGTCGCTCGAACCAGCGATGCTCCACGATGTCGGTACGGTCCCCAAATTGACAGTGGATGTATGCGTCGTGCCGTTCATGAGCCAGATACGGCACTGGCCAGTGGAGGTGTTTTGCCAAAGAATGTCCGCCTTACCGTCTCCGTTAAAGTCGCTCGAACCAGCGATGCTCCACGATGTATCCACGGTTGCCAAATTGACAACGGATTGAATCGCGGTGTCGTTCATGAGCGAGATAACGCGCTGGCCAGTGGAGTTGTTTTGCCAAAGAATGTCTGCCTTACCGTCCCCGTTAAAGTCGCTCTTCACGGGCTCCCTAGGTGTAGCAGTAGGCGTCACGGTTGGAGTCGGGCTTGGTGTTGTAGGCGTAGGTGTGGGTGTTGGAGTGGGGGTTGGAGTACGCGTCGCAGTAGGTGTGGGTGTAGGGGTGGGAGTTGGAGTATGCGTCGCAGTAGGTGTGGGTGTAGGGGTGGGTGTAGGCGTAGGCGTCCCCTGCGAGCAACTGCCATTAACGTTAAACACGATGTGCATGTTAGGGAAGCCAAAATCCGCAGTAGGCGTCGGATCTGGAAGGCCGCAATCAGCCGCGCTCAGATAGCTCGGCCCGGTTTCGGGGTCTGGGTTCGAACCAATAAAGAAGAGATTACCATCGGGCCGTCCATCGGGTGTCATCACTTCCATCACCAACTCGAGGGTGCCGGCAGGAACCGTCGCAGTTATGGGCACGTTGAAAATGGCGTACGCCTGATCCGGAATATTGATCGACCCGGACGTGGCCAGCAACGTCCGGGTGCCGTTAGGGAATGGCGCGCCGCTTTCGATATAAAGATTGACCGTTAGCGGCTGTCCCGTGCCGCTCCCGCTGCTCGCTAATTCAATCCCGAATGAAACCGAGGTGACATCATATTCTTGACCCCCGGTAAAGACGGCCATGTCAAAAGCGCGCCAATAATGGTTCTCGGTCGTTGCGGTGCCATCATTGCAATTCACCGTGTTCCCATCGACAATCGCCTGGCTTGTTGACTGCGTAATTGTGGATGGGCACACTCCTTCGGGGAGTGGC
>QHNF01000320.1:3141-3599 GCA_003218345.1 Verrucomicrobiota bacterium
GGGCAGGCGCTGCGCCGTTGAGATTGCTGATTCTCGGCGCCTGGACCGCGACCTTACTGTTACTGATATCCCGCTGGCCCAATGCCGGAGGCATCACATTGATAACGACAAAGAGCAAAGCGAAACAAATTGCGCTCCAACCGATATGCATCCCAATAGTCTTGCTGGTTTGTTTACTCATTTTTGGTTGTTCTTTTACGTTGAAATTCCTCAAGCCATTTTTGCTTTGTGTATGTGAAGGGCCCGCTGTTTCTTAGTGGGTTCTAGTCCTAAGTGATATTGAGTTCGACCAAGCAGAGTTACCTGCACCGTTGAATGCCCTCACGCGATAGCAATACCAATGACCTGCCACTAAGCCAGTATCATTAAATTGGATTGTATCTGGCGGCAAAGAAGGTTGCACAGTAACGAAGGTTCCGCATTGTCCACCATTTACACTATCTGCCCTCTGTAGCTCA
>QHNF01000316.1 GCA_003218345.1 Verrucomicrobiota bacterium
TGGAATGTGAGCAAGATCGAGTGGTCGCCCCCGCTGGCGACAGAGCTCAAAGGCATCCTGCATCACCGACATCATCCCGAGCCCAAGCAAATCGACCTTCACAATACCGAGGTCTTCGCAATCGTCCTTGTCCCATTGCGCGACGACGCGCCCAGCCATCGACGCATTTTCCAGCGGCACAAACGAACTGAGCTTATTCTGGCAGATAATCATGCCGCCGGAATGCTGGCCAAGATGCCGCGGCAATCCATAAATTGCATGATAGAGCCTGACGAACGCCGGCATGCGCGGATGCGATTTTGGCAGACCTGCTTGCTCAATCTGCGATTCGAGTTCGAGCGTGTGCGGGAAATCGCCGCTTGCGAACAAATGCGAGAAACGATCAATGATGCTCGGGGAAAAATTGAGCGCTTTCCCAATCTCGCGCGCCGCGCTGCGCCCGCGATACGATATCACGTTCGCGGTCATGGCAGCGCCGTGTTTGCCGTAGCGCCGGTAAATTTCCTGGATCACCGCTTCCCGGCGATCGCCGCTTGGAAGATCGAGATCAATATCCGGCCACCCTTTGCGGCTCTCATTTAAAAAACGTTCGAAGACCAGATGATTTTCCACCGGATCAACCGGCGTGATTCCAAGACAATAACAGACCGCGCTGTTGGCAGCGCTGCCCCGGCCCTGCTCCATGATGTTGTGTTCGCGACAGAAATTGATGATGTCCCAGACGATCAAAAAATAGCCGGGAAAGCCGAGCTTACTGATGAGCCCAAGTTCTTCCTCGATCTGACATTTCACCTTGCAACTGATCGCGGCGTAGCGCTGTTGCGCGCCGAACCACACCATCGTGCGCAAAAATGAATCCATGCTGTGACCAGTCGGCACGGGAAATGATGGAAATTTGTATCCGATATTCTCGAGAGAAAACGTGAGCCGCTCAGCCAGGCGCGACGTATTTTCAATTGCTTCCGGCAGATCGCGAAAGAGTTCGCGCATTTCGCGATCGCTCTTCAGATGCCGTTCGGCATTTTGCGTAAGCAATTTGCCCGCAGCATCCAGATGAGTGTGCTCGCGGATGCAGGTGAAAACATCGAGCACTTCGCGCCCGTACGGCTTGGCGTACTGCACGCCATTGGTGGCGAGGATCGGCAATCGATTCGCACGCGCAAGATCGATAAGTTCGCGACTGACGTGTTCTTCCCCGCGAATGAAATGCCGCTGGATTTCAATGAAAACGTTGTCGCGTCCAAACGCATCGATCAAAACCCGAGCGCGATCTGCGGAACTCTGGGGAGCACAGGCTGCCAGCCTGCTGTTTGCGACAGCTTGCCGCAAACTTCTTTGAGTCCTTCGCGTGCAAACATTCGAGACGTCCGGCAAGCTGCCGGACGCGACAGACTCGCAGCCTGTGCTCCCCAATCCAAAGAGCGCAACTAGCCCTTCGGCGAACTCTGGCAGCTCGTTCCACCGAACTGCGCATTTTCCTTTCTCGCTGCGCAAATGCGCTTGAGTGAGCAGTTCGCACAAATTTTTGTAACCAGTGCGATCTTGGACCAGCACAGGCAGAATGCTGCCGTCTTCCATTGACAATTCGCATCCGACAATCGGTCGCACGTTATTTTCCCTGGCCGCCAGGGAGAACCGTTGCGCGCCGTAAACACCATTGCGATCGACTAACGCCAGCGCAGGCATCTCCAACTCCGCTGCGACTTCAGCTAGTTGCTCCGGAAACGAGCCGCCGCGTAGAAAGCTAAACGCGCTGCACGCATGTAATTCGACGTAACACATGGCATGTCGTCCTGAGCGCAAGCGAAGGATCTCCCCTATAAAGCATTGATCACGCTGGAGACTGCGAGTGCTCGATCACCCTTTATGAGATCTCTCGCTCCGCTAGAGATGACAATTTCAGTCATAAATCCCATCGATCTTCCAAGTTTCCTCGCTTTCATGAGAACGAACGAGTTCACCATTCTCCAGTCGCAGATCCCATTCGGCGCGCGCCCACGATTTTCCGTCCCACCAGTTTCCGGAAATCAAAAAAGGGCCGCGATGATCGATAACTTTGCCGCTGATTGTTTTGCTCTGAAGATGCCGGTTTTCTGAAATAAACACGGATGCAGTGGCAGCCGGTCGAAAACGGCGCCATGCGATTTTTGTAGCGCGCGCTGTCCTCAGCGTATCGGGAAGTTCTCCATTGGGGACAGCGGACTCTACAGCCTGCCATGCAAACGGTTCCATCCGAAACGCATCCGGTCTGTGCGTTTCTTCCAAAACTGGTGTGCCGACTCGATCAGCCCCTAGCAGAGCAGTCAAACGCGCGAGCGTTTCTGATAATTGATGCGGACTGCGTAATGTCGTTTCAAATAATCCAAATTGCTGTTTTGAAGGTTTGGTTGGCTGCGCCTCCAACGAGACAGCAATAATCGGATGCTCCGATTTAAAATTTTCCAGATGCGTATGCAGCATCCGGAAAAGAAGATCAACATCATTGGTCGGCTGCGGAATTTTGAATACACGTTCGTAACACTGCTTGTTCGCAAAAGTGATCCGCAACGTCAGTTCCTTTGCCACCAAATAAAGCGCGTCCAAGCGCAGCGCGAGCCGCTGTAAAAAGCGGCGGAGCATAAAAAGCAGCGGCTCGGCCGTTTCGATCTCACGTTCAAACTCGAAACTCTCCTCGAACGATTCCGGCGGATGGACGAG
>QHNF01000317.1 GCA_003218345.1 Verrucomicrobiota bacterium
TAACGCAGAATCGTAGCGACTTTATGTGCGGTCCCTCGTCGTGTTCGTGACTCGGGATGACAGCGCGTCGTTTTTGGGAGAGAGTTGCGCCCCCGGCATGAGCGCCAAAAACCACGTCTTCACTCTCGGTATCGAAGAGGAATTCGCCATTATCGATCCGGAGACGCGCGAGCTTCGGTCGCACATCCAGGAAATTCTCGAGGGCGGGAAAATCATGCTCAAAGAGCAAATCAAGCCCGAGATGCACCAATCGGTTGTTGAATTGGGGACGGAAATTTGCCAATCCATTGTCGATGCCCGCGCTCATGTAATCGAGCTGCGCAGCAGACTCGCGGAGCTCGCTGCCCGCAGCGGATTAAAGATCGCGTCCGTCGGCACGCATCCATTTTCACATTGGCACGACCAACTCATCACTGAAGGCGAGCGCTATCAGGAGATTGTAAAGGACATGCAGTTGCTCGCTCGTGCGAACCTCATTTTTGGATTGCACGTGCACGTTGGCATTCCGGATCGCGGTGTCGCCATCCACGTGATGAATCAGGCACGCTATTTTTTGCCGCACATTTACGCGCTCTCGGTCAACTCGCCGTTTTGGGTCGGTCACAATACTGGCTTGAAGGGCTACCGGCTCAAAGTGTTCGAGCGTTTTCCGCGCACCGGCATTCCAGACGCGTTTGAAAGTCTTTCCGAGTACGAAGATTACTGCAAGCTGCTGGTCAAAACCGGTTGCGTGGATAACGCGAAAAAAATCTGGTGGGACATCCGGCTGCATCCGTTCTTCGACACGCTGGAAGTGCGCGTGTGCGACGCGCAATCGCGCGTGGACGACACGCTCGCAATCGCGGCTTTGATTCAGGCCGTGATCGCAAAACTGCACAAGCTGCTGCGGCAAAACATTACCTTCCGCGTTTATCGCCGCAGGTTACTGGACGAGAATCGCTGGCGCGCGTCGCGCTATGGCATTGATGGGAAATTGATCGATTTCGGCAAGGAAGCCGAAGTCGAAGCGCGCAGTCTCCTAAACGAGCTGCTCGAGTTCGTCTCGACCGAGGTAAATGAGCTCGGCACTCAAAAGGAGATGGCACACATCGAGCGAATCATGAGGGAAGGCACCGGCGCCGACCGGCAAATTATGGTTTGGGACCGTACTCAGGATATGAAAACCGTTGTCGACCAAATCGTCGCGGAAACCTACGAAGGATTAACAGTGCCGCAGTAAACCGCTGCCTATTTTTCCGGCGCCATCAACATGTAAAGGATCAGCACTCCGGAGAGGAGCATGATGGCAATGGTGACCGACCAAACCAAGGCGCGATCGGTTTTCACACGCCCGGCTTCGATCTCCCGATTCACCGCGTCGTAGCGCCAGGCCGCCAGCATCGTGAGCAGCGCCCCAAAAATGACGAGACCCATGCCCACCGGCCAGGCTTTCGTGATCAGGTGCGGCGCGTGCGTTCCACTCTCGCTTAACCACGGGCCGATGCGCGCGAGCACAAAGCCAAGGCTGATCAGCGCAATCGTGGTGCGCACCCACGCGAGAAAGGTGCGTTCATTCGCCAAGTGCTCCGAAGCGCGGTTCTCCGATGGAATTTCGCGATGTCGCTGCCGCTCTGCCACTGCTCTAGCAAACGCGCCTGAGCCGTTTATGTCGATTTTTTCCGCATCGCTGCGCAACTTCTCGGTCCTTTGGATAAAGATATTTTTCAGTTGCGTTATCTGTGAGCTTCAGCGTTTGGCTGGACCGCAGTAACGGATTGCGTGCAGATGTGGACTATCGATAAAGGCCAAGGCACGTCGAGAGCTGCCGTAGCGGCAGGGTTTCTTTGGACAAGCCAAAAAAGCCTGTCCATCAAGTATTATTCCGTATCCTCGCGCCCGAAGAGCAAGGTAACGGCCAGACCCAGAACGCTGACGGTGGCCACCATTCCCAAGACGGCTGGGACGCCAAATTTACCCTTTACGATAGGCAAGATGAATACACCGAACGTCGCTCCGATCTTGGCGACGCCAGCAGCGAACCCGCTGGCGGTAGCTCGTAATTGCGTGGGAAAAGGATCGGCGCGAGCGTAAACGTAGTGGCCTTAGGCCCGGCGTTCATCAACAAGTTGAACAGGATGAACCCGGCGAACACCAGTGGAATGTGCAGGCTGGAATTCGACAGCTGAACAGCGGTCATCAGTGTCAACATGCCCACAGCCATGCACGCAAAACCGATGGCCTGCATCCGGATGCGTCCGAATCGTGGAACCGCCCAGATTCCGAGCAGAAAACCGAAGAGCAGGAACAAATCGATTGCGGCGCTTCCCCTAGCAGCGGCAAGGTCGTGCGTGATCACGCCGCGTGCTCGGCCCGAGATATCAATCGCGCCCAGGATAATCGGGGTAAAGAG
>QHNF01000315.1 GCA_003218345.1 Verrucomicrobiota bacterium
GATCGAAACTTCCGCTGCGCCTCGCAACAAAACGAACATGGAGTCACCCTCGGCGCCTTCCCGAATCACACGCTCGCCGCGACCGAAGTGACTGACGCGCGACTGCTGCACAAGACTGTCGATTTGCACATCCGAGAGGCACTCGAATAAGGCTTCGTCGCGCAAAATCGCCCGTGCTTCCTGATGTTCTTCTTGTATTGGGCGCGCAGCTTTGCGCTCCAGCTGCAGCGTGCGAATTGGGAAGGGAATAGTGATGCCCTGACGCTTGAGCTCATACCAGACGTTGGTGCGAACGGCGTCATTGACCTCATTGATTCTGGAATGATTCCCCATGTAGAACTTGATTTCGTACATCACAGCGAAATCGGCAAAATCGACTAAAAAGACTCTTACTTTCGGTTCCGCCAGGACGCCCTCGGCCGTCGATGCCGCCCGGAAGAGAGCGTCCTTTACGCGGCTGGGCGGATTTTTATACTCAACTCCGACGCGTATTCGCATCGCGTGGACCTCCGTCGGGTAATGGAGATTGACTATGGTGTGACTCACCATCTCGTTATTCGGAATGTCGAGATAGATGGCGTCGTTGGTGCGGAGTCGCGTTGAACGCCAGTTGATCTCCATGACTTCGGCGAAGCGCTCGCCAACCTGCAGCCAGTCGCCGACCTTGTAGGGGCGGTTAATCTGGATTGCTACGCCTCCGATAATTCCCGCAAAGAAATTCTGTCCCGCGAATCCGAGGATGATTGCAACAAC
This sequence comes from Verrucomicrobiota bacterium, assembly GCA_003218345.1. Taxonomy (GTDB): domain Bacteria; phylum Verrucomicrobiota; class Verrucomicrobiia; order Chthoniobacterales; family UBA10450; genus Udaeobacter. The sequence goes on from QHNF01000315.1 coordinate 754, forward strand.
ACCGGAGCCGGCAAGCACTCCTTTCAATTGTGCTTCCGCGTGGTAGCCAGCGCTCAGGACGAAAAGAAGCGCGATCAGAAAAATGATCCCGCCAACAACTTCGCGAAGAAAATGTGGTATGGGCGTTTGGCGTTTCTTTTCGAAATAGAAATCCCAAACGTAGCGATTCACCAGCGCGACGACCAGCGCCGTGCTCAATAAGATCGCTGCCGCGCCGACATGATTTCGCCAGGACGCGTGGACACCGTAGATGGCGATGGATGCGTAAAAGGCCAGTATCAGACAGAAAAGGCGAAACAGCAGGCCGAGCCGTACACCGGCACGGCGTTTCAAGAACCGGCCGATCCCCAGGGCGACAAAGAACGTCGCGACAAACACGATCATTGTGATCGCGTCTCGCTCTGCTTCGGGAACCGCGCTAAACATCAGGCCGCGAGTATAGCAGAGAGCAAGTCCCAGAAACAAGTTCTCTGGCGAAAGGTAGCGTAAGCCTCTGGCTTGCGAACTCCCGAGCGCAACCGAGACGGTTACGCTACCTTCGCAACCGACCCGGTTGCCTACAATTTTACCGCATTGGCGCGATAATTAGCCAAGCCCAGCCGGCCAGGAAACAGAGACCGCCGAGCGGTGTGACGGCGCCGAGCCAGCGCAGGTTTGTCAGCGCCATCAGATACAAACTCCCGCTAAAGAGAAAAATCCCGGCAAACAGCAACCACCACGCCCCGCGATTTGCTGTGCCATAAAGCGCAAGCACGAGTAGCGCGATCGCGTGAATGAAATGATAAAGGACAGCCTTATCCCAGACATCGAGCATGCCATGCGTTTCGAGTGTCGCTCGTAAACTGTGCGCTCCAAACGCACCGAGCGCGACTGCCAGAAAGCAGAGAGCCGCTGCAATTCGAATCATTGTCATATCGAGGCAGGTCGCATGCCGCGCCGTAGCTTTATGCGAAGGATGGGAGACATCTCCGACTGTTTAGCCATCAATTTAAATCAAATTCATTTCCGACGGGTTCGGCGCATCTCCAACTCTTTTTTTAAATCATCTAAGAATAATTGCCGGCTGTGGCGAATCGTTTTCACATAAAAAATCGTTCCGGCGACTCCGAGAGCTGCCGCGCCGAGAAAATTCAGCGCAGGTCCTAGTGTCCAAAGATAAGCGCCTAGAATTGCACCGGCGCTGACGATCAGATCGCGGACGAGGTAATATGCGCCAACCATTTGTCCGCAGCGCTGAGGCTCGCAGTATCCGATGATGAGGGCCTTGCGCGAAGTGTCTCCGAATTCTTTAAAACCGCGAATCATGAACGCGATCACAAGCGCGGAAAAACTTCGCGACAGGAGCAGGCTGATAGGAAACAGCGTGAACATGACGAAGGTCACAATCACGAAAGGCTCTCGGCCATGTCGATCGGCAAAATGGGACGCGGGAATGATGCATAACGTTGCGGCGAGCATCTCCACCGTGGTGAGTATGCCAACTTGTTTCGCGCTTACGCCGATATAATCCATCGCGAAGATTACCACCCACGCGTACGGAATCCGTTCGCAAAAGCGAACCAGGATGTCGCTCAAAAGCAACCGGCGCATCGGAGAATTGAATTCGCGCAAGCTTCGCCAAAAATTCCACCGCTCGTCCGCCGCAATTTTTTGCTTCGGCTCTTCACGCAATTGGCGTTGCACCAGCATGGTGAGCGCCGAAAGAATGATCGAGATCAGGAGCGCGATGCGCACACCGCCGATGATTCCGAAGCGATCGATCAACGTCCCGCCGAGGACAGGCGCGATCATGATCGGCAGCCGTTTGATCACCGATTGGACGCCGATGCCCATGGAGTGGCGGCTTGCAGTGAGTGTCGCGCCGACACGTGAAAACGTCGCCGGGAGGGAAAAACAGGTCCAGGACAGGAATAGAAACATTCCCGCAATCACCGCGCCCCAATGAGGAATGAACAGGACCAGCGCGTAACCAGCGATTGACATCAAGGTAAACGCGAGAAATGCGCGCCGATGTCCCCAAACATCGACAAACAATCCGCCGGGATAAGCGTAGATCGCTCCAAGCAGAGTGCGCAGCGCGTCGTAAAGACCAATGACAAAAACAGTCGCGCCGACTGCTTGCAGGTACTTTGGCACAAAACGCAGCCAAAGTTCCTCGCCTGCGCCGATGACGAAGATGGCGATGAGCAAGATGACGAGATTGCGTTTAAGGCCGAAAAAATCAGCAAGCCGACGCCCAAGACTTACGCTTTGTTGACCTGG
>QHNF01000325.1 GCA_003218345.1 Verrucomicrobiota bacterium
CAGATTCCAATCGCGCTCAGCGTGGGAAATTGCTCGAACGGAAACTGCATTATTTAAGCTTCAACTCCCAAGGTGGGATGAGCAACATCGCCAGTGAGCCGTAAAGCGATGCGACGACGCATCGCAGTCCAAAGCACTTCGTGCAAAACTGAGCTGAGAACCTGGCTTGGCTTCGCGTCAGCTTTAGGAGTGCGCACGCGTCCTCGCGTCGCTTTACTTGGAATACGAAGTTCGGGATCGTCCAGCCGGAATTCGCACCGCAGTATCGTCAGCGCGTTTCGGCTTTCCTTCTGCGTCCAGGCCACTGCCGGTGTAGTAGGTCTTCGTTTTCGTCGCGCGGGGCGCGAGGTCAGCGAACATTTCGTTGTACGTACTCTGCGCGCCAGTGGCCCGATCGAACTCCGCGAGGGAGGAATTGTATCCGAAAAGCGCTTGCAAACGCGTCGTTTGCGCCGTGAGCAACTGGACCTGGGCGTTGAGGACATCCAACTGCACCCCTGCGCCAGCGTCGAGCCGGGCTTTGGCCAGGCGTAGCGCTTCGTCGGCTAGCTCCACGTTTTTCTCCTGGCTCTTAATCAACTCTTGGTTCTGCTGCAAATTTGAATAGGCCTGCTGTATCTCCAGTTCCACCTGCCGAACGTCGTCGTCATAAGTGATCTTAGCTTCCGAAAGGAGGGCACGCTGTTGGATGACCTGGCCAGCGATCGCGCCGCTGTCCCAGATCGGCATGCTGCCCTGCACCGTTGCGATCCAACCTTTGGAAATATCATGCCAGCTGGAATTAGTCGGCGAGCTGACCCATTCGCCGCCCCCGCTCGTGGTAATAGTTGGAAGGTACTGGCCCGCCGTCGCGCGTACTTGCTGGAGTTGATTCAAGACGTTTGCCCGCGCCTGCTTAAGAAAAGGGCGCCGCTCCTTTCCAAGCTCAATGGCATTAGCCAACGCGATAGTGCGTGGGTTATAGGGCATTTCGCCTATCACTTCGAGCGGCGGACTTTCACCGCGCCTTGGCTGGAAATCGAGGCCTAGTGTCTTGGCCAGAGTGATCTTCGAGATACGATAATTATTTTGCGCGGTGATCAATAGCGGAAGCTGATTGTAGAGCGCCACCTCCGCCTGCAGCACGTTGAAGCGTGGAACTGTTCCCGCTTCGAAGCGGTTTTGCTGATCCTTCAACTGACTCTCCAGCAAGTGCACCGATTGCTCCTGAACTTTGATGAGCTCTCGATTGACCACGACCTGGTAAAACTGCGTTTTCACGGTCGCGAGGAGTTGGTCCAGAATGTTGCGGAACGCGAAGTAGGCGCTGTCCCGCTGAAAGAAAGTCCCCCTGATCTGATTGTAAGTGGTGCCATTAAAGATCAGCTGCGTTCCGATAACGGAGATGCTGTACGATATGTCGGTGAGTTGGGTATTCCTAACACCTGGTGTAGCTGTGGGGGCGGCGGCGAATGTCCGAGCGTCCCCGACCTGCGACTGCGGCGATTCAACGAGGGAACCGGATGCGCCTGTCCCCGTGGGTGTCGGCCCGGTCGTGGTCCCAGCGGTCGTGCTTACGGTTCGAGCGTTAACGAGGTTCGGATCAGTCCAATCATACGTCGCGTTTACATTAATCTGTGGCAGCGCCTGCGCACGGACCTGAATGATCACGCCTTTGGTCCGTTTGATCTCCTGTTCCGCGTTGAGGAGAGTCGGATTGCGCTGCAGCGCAGTTAGAATCGCTTGATCGAGCGTAAACGTGGGAACTTTGCCTGAAGAAGATGTACCCCCGCCTCTCGATGTCGACCCTTCACCTGTGCCGGCGCGCGCCACTGAGCTTGCCGCAATCATCGCAGCGGCGAACCCGGAGATTACAAAATATTTTCGCATAAAGAAGATGTAGCCCTAGAGATTAGATGCGTAATCGTAGGCGCGTAGATTCAAACTGCGCGCTTTTTACCGTGGTGTGATACCACTGCCGCCGAATAGATGAAAATCATTTCGATTGGCAATAATCATAAATTTTACTGTAAATGTGCAACCATGCCTTTTGTTCATCCGGCGTGAGGTGTTCCAAAACCTTTACGAGATTACCGACCATTTCCTCACGAATCCGCCGGACGAGCGCCGAACCTTTCGGAGTGATGCAGACCATGACTTTGCGGCGGTCGTCTCGCGCAACGGAGCGCATTACGTAGTCAAGATTCTCGAGACGCGCCACTAAACCGCTCGCCGCAGCAGTAGTGTGCCCCATTTTTTGCGCAATCGCCGACATGGTGAGCACTTCCTTTTGGTCGAGATAGGCAAGAAGAAAAAATTGCGGGAACGAAACGTTGCCTGGCGCAAGCTCCTTACAAAGACGCAGCACGAAGCAGCGCTGCATTTCCATGACGATGTGCGAAAGCCGTTCCGCATCCGCACGAATTTGATCGGTCGGACTTCGTGCAAACGCGGCGAGACTTCCCGTATTCAAGGCGACTAAGCTAAAAATGCGCGC
>QHNF01000326.1 GCA_003218345.1 Verrucomicrobiota bacterium
AATTCGTAGTACGGTCGCAGCTCGGATTCGTCGAAGGTGTAGCGCGCTTTGCGAACTTTCTCCGAATAGAAATCCCAATCCCAGGAAGCAATTTGGAATCCGCCTTTTTCGTGATCGACAACCCTCTGCATGTCGGCGGCTTCACGACGTGCGTTTGCGACTGACGGTGGCGCCAGATCGGCCAGAAGTTTGTTCACTGTGGGAATATTCGCAGCCGTCTGATCTTCGAGCTGATAGGCGGCGTGATTTTCGTAGCCAAGAAGTTTGGCGCGCTCCGCGCGAAGCTGCGCCGTGCGAATGACTATTTCCCGGGTGTCGAACGGTCCGCCTTTGCTGTTGCGAGAGAGCGATGCCTGCATGATGCGCTCACGAATTTCTCGGTTTTGCAACGACGAAAGTGGGGGCTGTCCAGTGGTGTTTTGAAGGCGCAACACAAACTTGCCGTCCTTGTGGTCGTCTTTGGCAGTGGCGGCGGCCGCGGCAATTTGATTGTCGGAAAGCCCAGCCAGATCTTCTCGACGATCGATAACTACGGAGGAAGCATTCTTTTCCTTTAGAACATTCTGCTCGAACTTCGTCTGCAGAGTCGCAAGTTCCGCATTGATCGCTTTGAGCTTCGTCTTATCGGCTTCGGAAAGCTTCGCGCCTGCCCGCCCGAAATCTTTGTAATAGCGCTCGAGCAGATAACTCGATTCAGGATCCAGGCCGAGACTATCGCGATTGGAGTAAAGCTCCTGGACTCGCGCGAAAAGTTTACTGTTGAGAAAAATCGCATCGCGATGGGCCGAGAGCTTCGGCGCAATTTCTATTTCGATCTTCTGGCGCGTCGGATTCGTGTCGGCAGCGTTAAGATTCGAGAAAATCCGCTCTGCACGATCGAGGAGCCGTCCGGTTCGCTCCAGCGCGACGATGGTGTTGTCGAAGGTAGGTTTTTCAGAGCTGGCAGCAATGCCATCAACTTCCTTGAGCTGTTCGCGCATGCCAGCTTCGATCGCCGGGACGAAATGTTCGTCTTTGATTTTATCAAACGGTGGCGCGTGATACGGAAGAGTGCTTTCCACCAGAAGTGGATTGTCGTCGGCAGTCGGTGAGGACGGCGCGCTTTTCACGGGCGGTTTCTCGGCGTTGAGAGAAGTAGAGGTTATTTGCACGGCGGCGAGAATCGCTAACATGCGGAACAACTGAGCAACGAAGAGAGCATGACGCATAGTGAGAATGTCACTTGTGCACGTGGCCGTGGCTGAACGCAACTATCGGGAACCAGGTGAACGAGAACCGTGGCTAGCGGCAGCGCTTACAGAGATTCGATTTCGCTCAGCGCAGGGTTTCGCTCAGGGCGGGCTCAGCGACCGGCCCGCCTGCTTGCACATCCGCAGCTACCGTCCGCTCTGCCTCGCGGTCACGGTTTTTCCCGACGGGCTCCCAGGCGCGTCCCTGCCAGAAATCTTCCAGTGCAGTTCGATTCCCGCGAAAAATGTTGAGTTCCGCCTTTGCAATATTGGCGACCCTCGTGGGATAAGACGCGCGTGGCAGACCACATTTTCCGTCACCGCAGTATTGCCAGAGAGCCCAGTAGCTCCAAGGCGCCGTGGCGCGCGGCTCCTTATGATAATTTGCAATCCATAACCAACAATTCGTCAGCACTCTTTTCTGCGCAGTAGTTACCTTCGGGCCATTCAGAACTCGCCCCAAATTGTATTCACCGGAATAAATCCCAGGATATCGGCCTGTGCGCTCGCGAATTCGCTCAACGAAGGCAACAGCCTGATCGGCACGCATCGTGCCGCCCGGGTAATGGCTGTTCTTCTCAAAATCGAGCACCAGCAGGATGCCTGCCCGCCGCGCCGCCGGAGCAGCATGCGCCCATGCACTGGAGACGACGGCGAGAAAATGATCTGCCTGGCGCACTGGATCAGTCGCGTCGCCATAATGATACGCGCCCCAGAGCATTCCAGCTTGGAGGGCCGCCATTTGCCGATCCAGGTATTTCGCATCGCGCTCGAACCGCGGATAGGTCGCTTCATGAATCACGCCGACAATTCCTTCACGCTTCATTGCGGCAAAATCCGGCCGCATCATGTCGTAATGCGAAAGATTCACTACGTTGGTAGCGGCGAACGCGCATGCCGGCAGCAAGAAAAGCACAGCCGCGTTGCGTAAGATCGACAACTTCATCCCGGAGAAATGGCGCTGCACATATCGAGCAATGATAGCGTATTTGCAAGAGCCTCTCTCGATTTTGAAGTCACTCCGCTCAGGGCTGGCGTCCCCTCGTTCCACTGGCGATAATCAGCAATAACATGAGGTCTCTCGGTTTTGCTCTGTTATTGGTTCCGTTAATCAGCGTCGCGGCGGAGAAGAATACTGCTCCAAAATTTGATGTTCAGGCCGCCGAGCGCTTCGCGAAGTTGGCGCTGGCGTGCGTCGAGAAAGAGTATCCCAACAAAATCAGTCATGTTCTCAACAGCGATGCCGATGTCGCTCCGCCGCGTAAGCTCACGCCGGCATTTTATGGATGTTACGACTGGCATTCGTCTGTGCATGGACATTGGCTGCTCGTCAGACTGATCCGGACGTTTCCAGATGCGCCGTTTGTTGCGCCCGCGCGCGACGCGCTGCGCAAGAGCCTTAGTGCGGAAAATGTGAAACAGGAAGCTGCTTATCTACGCGGAACGGGTCGGGCGAGTTTCGAACGGCCGTATGGATTGGCGTGGCTTTTTCAATTATGCGCCGAGCTGCGCGAGTGGGACGATGCGCAGGTGCGCGAGATGTCGGCAAACCTGCGGCCACTCGAAGACGCTGCAGTGGAGCGATTGAAGACATGGCTGCCTAAGCTCTCGCATCCGGTGCGAATCGGTGAGCACGATCAAACCGCGTTCGCGTTCGGCCTGATGCTCGATTACGCGCGTTCAACAGGCAACGAAGCTTTCGGCAAACTCGTCAGTGATTCGGCGAAAAAGTTCTTTCTCGCCGATAAGAATTGCCCGCTCAATTATGAACCTTCCGGCGAAGATTTCCTCTCGCCATGTCTTG
>QHNF01000327.1 GCA_003218345.1 Verrucomicrobiota bacterium
ATTTAACGTCTTTCGAAGCGATCAAAGAAGTCTTCAAACAATGCGTCGTAGATTGTTCCCCGCTCGGGATGATATTGCACGCCGAGCGCGAATGGATAATTCCGAAGACGCATTTGCTCGATAATATCGTCGGCAGCGCACCACGCTTCGATTTCGAAACCGTCCGCAACCCGATCCACCGCCTGATGATGTGAACTGTTAACTTTTTCGAATCGATGATTGGCGGATGTGTCGTAACGCAGCGGCTGAACATCGCGGTCTTTCTGGTGGGGGTGCTTGTGACCCGGAATATCGAGCCTAAGCGT
>QHNF01000329.1:0-1864 GCA_003218345.1 Verrucomicrobiota bacterium
TGCGGAAGGAATGATTGTGGCCAGCAGCAATCTCGCGACCAATTTGCTCCTTGATTTCTTGGGAGTTGAATACGTCCGAGACGTGTTACGCGATGCGCAGGTGAGCGGCGTTGAATTGCGGCGAGGCGTGGAGGACCACGCGGCACATGAAAGAGGAATAAACAATGAAGTGACAGCGGATGGCTTGCTGGCCTTGCTGTCTGCGCTGCGCAGCGATTTTCTCAGTAGGGAAAGCAAAGAACAAACAATCCGCATCCTGCTGGGACAACGATTTAAATCCATGATTCCTGCAGGGCTTCCTGCGCACGCCGCGGTGGCACATAAAACCGGTGAGATCTCGACCGCGTGTCACGACATCGGCATTGTCTATTTGCCGGAACGCCAGCCGTACATTGTAGTTATTTTGACGGAATTTGATCTGGAGCAGGAGGGCCGCCGCGAGACAGTTGCCGCCATTTCTGAAGCGATTCATCGCTCGTTAACCGAAGCGGAGCGGAAATCGCGATGAATGTTAAGGAGCTTCGCCCAATTGATGGCCTGAAGCTGTCTGCGGAATACCGCACAGTGCTGCGGCCAGGCGAAGCAGAAAGCGACTTGTGCGGGAATGTGCACCATCTGCCACGTTTCTTTTATAAAGTCGGCAGCTGGGAGGACGCGCACAAGATCCGGCCGGCGCCGCACTTCACACTTGCGGAATTGATGCTCGTCGATTGCCGCGAAGCAGAACTACTGCTTCATCAATTTCCGCATTATGTGCCATGCGCGATCGTTTTGCTTGCGACATTTCTGGAAAATTTTCGCCGAGAAGTGAATGCGCCGGTTTTTATCAGTGCAAACGGTGGCTACCGATCACCCGCACATCAGATCGGCGGTGCAAAAAGTATTCATGCCTGGGGAACAGCGGCGAACATCTACCGGGTCGGAGACACGTTTCTGCATGACGCAAAGTCAATTAAAAGATATGGCGCGATTGCATCTTGCCTTAGCGAGGCGGTACTTGTCCGGCCATTCGGACCCGGTGCCGGGAAAACCGATGACCATCTCCATCTCGATCTAGGGTTTGTAAGGATGACTCCGCGTCAATGCAGCGAAGCAACCTAATCTCTTCGTGGTACGGTGAAAAATTCGGGCGTAGAACTGGGTCATTACTTTCGTGAGAAGCAATTTCACGTCTCGCCTCCGCGGGCCGTTATTGGTCTTGAAGCGGAGTTTAATTTGTTCGTGGACGACAAACGGAGGCAGCCGGAGAAGGTTTTTGGCGATCCCAGTCGCCTGGTGCGTAGGAAAATGATTCCCCGGGTCGGGAAATCATTTCAATTACCGTCTGGTGGGGCGATTTACTTCGATACTGGTGTGATCGAAGTCGCCACGCCGATCATTGAGCTGGAACGCGGCTGTTGTTATCGGGCGACGCGCCTGCTTTGGGAACAAATTCGTTATTTACGAACGGAGCTGGATCACTGGAGTAAAAGCCACGGCCGCAAATGCCGGCTGCAAGGCTTTAGCACGCATTATAATTTTTCATTTCCCGATGCGCGGAAATCGAAATCCCGCAATGCCATCAACCTTGCGTTTCTGCTAGCGCATATTTTGCCGGTGCCAGTCGTATTACTTGCGGCCAACCGGCAGAGCAGCGCCGTCGGCGTGCGTCCGCGCAAGACCCGATTGGAAGTCACTGTCGATTTTACGCCCGATCCGGCGTTAATGCTGGCGACCTGCGCCTTCATCGCGGGTACCGTGGAAACAGTCTTGCGCTGGCAGGATTTTGGCCTGAGGCAGTTGAACCGTAATGGTATTCCTCGCATAACGCCGTTTCGTCTGCGAAAACATTCGTCGCGGCGCGGGTGGCGGATCACCGGCAATT
>QHNF01000329.1:1895-2343 GCA_003218345.1 Verrucomicrobiota bacterium
GAAATTGCACGACGGTCGAGTGCTTAGCTTGCGTGCAATCGGGGCCGAGATCCTGACGGCATTTCACCGGCAAATTCAGCGGATTGGCGATCTCGCCACGCTCCAGCACATCGTTGCTGTTTTCGATGGAGATGCTCGCTCACTGCTCGATTTCTCCAGGCGGCCCGAATCCTATGACGATGTTGGCCGCGTCATCGATTGGGGACGCCGCCGGATGCGACGATGGGCGCGTTCGAGATACGAAAAAATCATTCATCGTGTGATCGCGCGTGAGCCAATGCGCATTGGGAAAAAACGTTACCGCGTGGAACGGATGAACGGCTGGTACCAAGTAGACTTTCGCGAAGTAGGGACACGGCGGCAGAGGACATTTAATCTTGACGAGCTCGTACGTTTATCGGCTTCGAAACAGCTACGTCCTGCTGCGGCACACAAACGGCGACCGGCC
>QHNF01000328.1 GCA_003218345.1 Verrucomicrobiota bacterium
CAACGGCTATGTAAAGAGCACTCAGATGTCATGTGTCGACGGTTCCAGCAGCTTAGGCAACGAATTGGAAAGGTTGACTGGCGCGAGCAAGGCTCGCGCCACCGCGGTGGCGCTGCACGATCTCGAGATCGGTTTTCGCTTTTCGCTGCGAGGCGACCGCTGGTTCCATGGCGCCAGCACTATCAAAGTGGCAGTGCTTCTCGCGATTTTTCGCGCAGCGGACCAGGGTCGGGTCCGGCTGGACCATTCGCTCCACGTC
>QHNF01000330.1 GCA_003218345.1 Verrucomicrobiota bacterium
CCGATTTTTGGCGGGGTTAACTGTATCTGGAGCTTTGTCCACTCCTTTATACACCGGCGCTATTTTTTGAGCATATTTGAGAACACTTGGGATACACCTTGCTCCGCGATTTCACCTATGAAAAAGCACTCAAGAGCAGGTGAGAGGAAGTGAGCATATTTGTCTTCTACTCGTGTAAACGAGATGCTCTACCCCTGAGCTAACCGCCCGTTTCAAGGAAAGTGATAAGTGATTAGTGAACGGTGATGAGTCAAGGCAAAGCATTTTCCCTTACTCGAACGCGAGAGTGCAAAGTCGTTGACGCGCATTGTGGCGAATGAAAGCGTTTCGTTGTGCGCGCCGATGAAAAGCCGACTGCGTTTGTTGAGCTGGAATCGGCGATTCGCTGCGCAATCGCGACGACGATCGCGTAAACGCGCGTGAGCCGTCAGGCACGAATACTCTAGTACCGTGAAAGCCTTCTTTTCGATCATTCTCGGGATGGCCGTGTCTGTTGGCACTGTCGAGGCGGGGCCCGTCAGAACGGCAGCGAACGTGGCGAGGAGCACTGCGCACACGGCCAAGAATGTCGCGCACAGCACTGTCAAAGGCACAAGAAGAGCGGTGCACACCGTAGTCTATACGCTCACCCGATAGGTGGGCAATTACGGCGCGTTGCACTGGCCGCTGGGCTTACTCGTGCGGCTCGATTATGTTGCCCACGTGTTATCTTAAACGCGAATCATAGCATCACGTGAACGGCTGAAATTGGCTGGCTTATTTCGCCGTCAGCTAGCGCGCGAAGGATGACCACGAAATGCCTTGAGCCACACGCTTCGGAGTTTATTAAGTCCGTCCGCAGGAATTAATGTTTTCCAATCGAATCGCGTGGCGGGCACAGGCAATCGTCGGGCAATACGATAACTCCGTGCATCAGTAACGCATGACTTTCTAGCCTGGAACTGATGTTTTGTGGTGCGCTGCTCGGCAAGCCGCCGCTCGTCTCGGCATTGTTCGCGAATCTTGCGATCGACGAGAGTCTTGAAGCTGTTCCCACCCTGATTTCGACCAATTAACAGAAACTTTCCATTCATTATTTTCCTCCCAACGATTCAATAGGAGGTATGACAGAAGTTTTCCGGTTTCGATCGCCTCTCCTATTTGAAGCACACATGCATCGAATTTAGTTCGGCGTCTGGATGTCCCGAACACTATCGCTCAGGCCCGCTTCATCGCTGGCGTCATGCGCGTAACGTTTCAACTTGTCAGCGTGCTCGTCGGTTTCGACCGCGAATTAGTCGATGATTATCTGCGTTGCGGCGGAGTTGGTGATCGGCTAGGAGCGCCTTTCCCAGTCTTCTTTTGTGCTTTTTCTTTTTCTGAAGCGGCGAGCGCGTCGCGTTGCTGCTTCTCGTATTCCCGGATCGATTTGCCTATCGAGTCGGCAATCTGGACTTGTGAGGCGTAATCCGACTTCGCTGCGTTTGCTGCAATATCCAGGTCATTGGTTAGTTGAGGCGAGGGGACCGTGAATTGATACTGTCCGTCTGAAACTGTGCTCATCGGGTCACCTTTATCGATCATTGTAACTTTCGTTCCTGGAGCAAAACCAATAACGCCTGAATCGGTCTTCAAAGACGCCCGCTGGAGCAGAAAGTATGTTCCTTCAGGTGCCAGGCGCGGTTGTTTGACGACCACTGAGCGGGCAGGCGTCGGCTTCACGCCGCGCGGTTGTGCTGCCAGTCCTTTGGCCGGGCTCGGACGCGTGGGCGCTGCAGGCCTCGGGCTACTGCGTTGCGCTGGAGGATGCACCACAGCAGGCTGCGCCGGAGCAGGCGCAAACCAACGCCACGCCAGATAACCGACGATCGCGGCCGCAATGATTCCCAATATTATTTTCATGCCCAAAAAGAGCGAAGAATTCGACCCAAACCGCGATCCTATCAAGGAATAAGAGCCGAACGCGATAAAAAAATTCACTTTGTGTTCTAGCCTGACACTGCTCTCCGGGTAGCAAGCTGCGACTCACGCCAGCAATTCGTCAGGCACACCGACGCCGCTGCGCAGATCTTACAAAATGCTAAGTGGAGGGCGCATTTTTAGCAATGCGTTGAGAACAACGCGTTCCATCGGCATCGCCGATCCCGTCTACAACCCACTTACAGATTGCTCAATCTTGAGTAATAGCGCATGAATGTGGTTTCGCCATCGTCAGAATGAAAGAGCATTACTTCGATGATTTGAAAGTGGGTGATTGCTTCAAGTCCGACCCGCTAAACGTAACGGAGAAGCAGCTCATCGAGTTTGCGCACAAGTTTGATCCACAAATGTTTCATCTCAGCCGTAAGCGTGCCGAGCGAACAATTTTCAAGGGCTTAATTGCCAGCGGCTGGCATACGGCGGCAATGACCATGCGTCTGTTTGTGCAAACATTGAACTTCGCCGAAGGCGCCATTGGGCTCGGAGTCGATGAATTGCGATGGCCTAATGTGGTGCGACCAGGCGACGTCCTCACGGTTGAAACGGAGATTATCAATTTGCGGCCATCACGCTCGAAACCTAAATACGGAATCATTCGCCTGCGCAATGTGACGAAGAATCAGCGCGGCGAAATTGTGCAGACGATGCTGGCCAGCGCGATGGTGCCAAGGCGGTGAACAGACAACGGGACCACTGACCACTCGACCAAAACGTCAAGAGAGACTACACGAAAGACAGTGGCAAGAAGCAAAGGGCGAAGCGCGAAGGAGGGAACTGCACGGCGATTTGACGATCTTGACATATGGAACAGAGCCGTGGAGCTCGCGGTTAAATTCCATCGGATTGCCGATCGCCTTGACGAATTGTTGTGGGAGAGCAAAGCGCAACGCCGGAGTGAAAAAGCTATAGCGTCGAGAAAAGTTCGTGATCTTGGCGCTTTGCCAGTTTCACCGATTCACCATCGCCATCGCCCAGTCGGGATATCGCGCGCCCGCGACGGCTTCCTGTGGTGAAACTTCATCCATGCGCGCGAGATCTTTGCTGGTAAGACTGACGTCGAGCGCGCCGATATTTTCCTGCAGATATTTGCGCCGTTTGGTGCCGGGAATCGGTACAACGTCGTTGCCTTGGACCAGCACCCAGGC
>QHNF01000318.1 GCA_003218345.1 Verrucomicrobiota bacterium
GGAACTGGTGCGTTCATCGGGGCACTCGTTGTTGCGACATACGGACATCTGTTTACACCGCGACGACTTGCGCTTGGCGGCGTCTGGTTATTTTCGATCGCACTGTTCGCGTTTTCTTTGAGTCGAAATTTCTATCTCTCGCTTGTATTCCTTCTCTTCGCCGGCTTTGGCATGCTCCTGTTTTTCTCGACCTCGAACACTGTGTTGCAAACGATTGTGCCGGATGAAATGCGCGGCCGTGTCATGGGCGTGTGGTCGCTGGTGTTCGGGGCGATGATTCCGCTTGGCAGCCTTGAGGCCGGCGCCGTCGCGCATTGGCTCGGGGCGCCGTTCGCGCTCGCACTTGGTGCGATCATTTGCGCCCTTTCTGCGCTGGTGACCCTGTTTGTGATTCGCCGACGCGAAGCGGCGAGTTCAAAATGATTCCCTAATCACACCGTTGGGCTTGGCGTCAGCGATGCCGGCTACAGGTTCAACGGTTAATGATGTGCAACGCGCGCTTTTCCACATTGAGCGCGGCTTCCTTGACAGCTTCGCTCAGTGTGGGATGCGAATGACACGTACGTCCGAGGTCTTCCGAGCTGCCTCCGAATTCAATCACTGAGACCGCTTCGGCGATGAGTTCCGACGCCAAATGCTGCAAAATATGCGCTCCAAGGATGCGGTCGGTCTTCGCGTCGGCCACAAACTTAGCCATTCCATCGACATCTTCGTTCGCGACCGCGCGTCCATTCGCACGGAATGGAAATTTGCCGATACGCACGTCCATTCCTTTCTCTTTGGCTTGATCTTCGGTGAGACCAACGCCGGCCAGCTCAGGATTCGTGTAAATGATGCCGGCAATCGCGTCGTAGTTCACATGACCGGATTTGCCCGCGATGATTTCTACACAAGCGATCCCTTCATCTTCGGCCTTGTGCGCCAGCATGGGGCCGGCAATTACATCGCCAATCGCATAAATGCCTTCGATATTTGTGCGGAAATGTTTGTCCACTTTGATTCGTTTTCGTTCGTCGAACTCGACGCCAAGCTTTTCTGCACACAGACCTTCCGAGAACGGGCGGCGTCCCACTGAGACCAGCACCTTGTCGGCTTCGAATTTCAATTCGTCGCCACCTTTGGTCGCCGTCGCGATCACGCGACCATTGCCGATCTTGACTGCGCTCACTTTCGTTTCGAGATGGAACGTGATGCCCTGCGCCGTAAGCAAGCGCTGAAGCAGATTTGAGAGCTCGAGGTCGAAGCCGATGGCGATGCGCGGAAGAAATTCCAGCATTGTGACTTCCGAGCCAAGCCGGTTCCAAACCGAACCCAGCTCAAGGCCAATCGCGCCGGCGCCGATCACGAGGAGTTTCTTCGGGGCCTCAGTAAAACAAAGCGCCTCGGTGCTGCTTACGATTGTTTTGCCATCGAACTTTGCGAAAGGCAGTTCGATCGGCACGCTACCCGTGGCAATCACAATGTTTTTGGTTTCGATTTCCTGTGTCTCGCCTTTCGACGATTTAACGGAAACTTTTCCAGGCGCAAAATGATGGTGCCGATTCCTTCGAACGTCGTCACCTTGTTCGTCTTCATAAGAGCCCGCACACCGCTATTCATCGTCCGGACGACTTTGTCTTTGCGCTGCTGCATCTTCGGAAGATCGACCTGCACGTTGTCGATCACGATTCCGTGCTTGGCGGCCTCCTTTCTTGCGAACATGACGTGATCGCTCGACGTGAGGAGTGCTTTGCTTGGAATGCAGCCCACATTCAGGCAAGTTCCGCCGAGTTCCTTATCTTTTTCGACGATGGCGGTTTTCAGGCCGAGCTGACCCGCGCGGATCGCAGCGATGTACCCACCCGGCCCCGAACCGATGATAACTATGTCAAATTTTTCCATACGCTTGTTCTGTCATTCCGACCGAAGTGGAGGAATCTCTCATCGCAAAAGAACAGCAAGAGATGTCTCGACTCCGCTCGACATGACAATAGGGCACGCTAAAAATCGAGAGGCAACTTTTTCGGGTCCTCGATGCATTCTTTCACTTTTACGAGGAATGTGACCGCTTCCTTGCCGTCGATTGCGCGATGATCATAACTGAGCGCAAGATACATCATCGGGCGAACTTCGACTTTTCCATCAACGGCAACTGGCCGCGGCATGATTTTGTGCATTCCGAGGATTCCATTTTGCGGCGGATTCAAGATCGGTGTGGCGAAAAGTGACCCATAGACTCCACCGTTGGTGATCGTAAATGTGCCGCCCTGCAAATCTCCGATCTTTAATTTTCCTTCGCGTGCTTTTACCGCGAAAGCGGCGATGTCGAGTTCCAGTTCAGCAAAACTTTTCCTGTAAGCATCCCGCACGACCGGCACAACGAGACCCCGCTCCGTACCGACGGCTACGCCGATGTCATAGAAATTGTTCTGGATGAAATCCTCGCCTTCGATTCGGCCATTGACCACGGGCACGGCTTTCAGCGCTTCCACCGACGCTTTGATAAAGAACGACATCAAACCCAACTTGACGCTGTTTTTTTTCGTAAACTCGTCCTGCGATCTTGCCCGCAATGCCTGGACGGCGCTCACGTCGCATTCGTTAAACGTGGTGAGGATGGCCGCTGTTTGTTGCGCCATCACCAGCTGCGCGGCGATCTTTCGGCGCAGTGGGGACATTCTTTTGCGGGTAAACCGGCCATCCGCCGATGATTGAGTTTCGCGAGTCTCAATCTTTTCTTCGGCCTTGCCGTGCTCTTGCACCGCGGCCAGGACGTCGGCCTTGGTCAAACGTCCTGCTTTGCCTGTGCCCGGGATTTTCTCCGGCTCAAGTTCTTCTTCTTCCACAATGCGTCGAACGGCAGGTGATAGAAGTTTTTCTTTCTGCGGCAGCGCTGCTTTTTCCTCTTCTTCTGCGCCCTTTTCCTCCGCCTCAGGCTCTTTCTTCTTTTCCTCGGGTTCTCTCTTTTTCTCTCGAGGCTTCTCCGGCTTCTTTTCTTCAGGCGATGTCTTCTCCTCGGGCGGCCGCTTTGAATCGTCGATTATTGCAACGACTTCCCCGATTTTCACTTCCTCACCCTCAGGGACCTTCGTTTCCAGGAAGCCTGATTTTTCGGCAACGATTTCGGTAGAAACTTTATCAGTTTCAAGGGTAAAGAGCGCATCACCAGAATCGACAAAATCACCGGATTTCTTGTGCCACACGGAAACGATGCCGCTGGAAATCGATTCGCCGACTGCGGGGATTTTGACTTCAATGGCCATACTTCGGGTTTAGTAAGCTAATCGAGCGTCGGGGGCGAGATGCGTTTCGTCAATATAGGACTCATGGGTCTCATGCGACGCACGGACCTACGAATCAAACTGAGAAGGCGTCCGCGACGAGGCGGGCTTGCTCGCGTTTGTGCCGGGCAAGCGCGCCCACGGCGGGACTGGCGCTGGCGCTGCGGCCAGCGTAGGCGATCTCGCTGCAAAACATCACGCGCAATAGCGGTTCGATAAAGCTCCACGCGCCCATGTTTTGCGGTTCTTCCTGGCACCAGACAAGTTTCGCGCTTTTTGGAAATGGCTTGAGCATTTCGCGCAATTTTTTTTCCGCGAAAGGATAAAGCTGCTCAATGCGAATAATCGCCGTATCCTCGATCTTGCGTGCAGTCCGATAATTGAGCAGGTCGTAATAGACTTTCCCCGAGCAAAGGATCACGCGTTTCATTTTGTCGGCGGGACCCACTTCCGGAGAGTTAAGAATTTCTTCGAACCGGCCGCTGGTAAATTCCGCGGCGGGGGATGAAGCAAATTTGGCGCGCAACAAACTTTTTGGCGTCATGATAATCAGCGGCTTGATGAAATCGCGTTTCATCTGTCGGCGAAGAACATGAAAATACTGCGCGGAGGTGGTTACGTTGCACACCTGAATGTTATCTTCGGCACAGGCTTGCAAGAAACGTTCGAGTCGCGCGCTGGAATGTTCCGGCCCCTGGCCTTCGTAGCCGTGAGGCAGCAGCAGAACAATGCCACTGGGGCGCTGCCATTTCGATTCGGCTGAAACGATGAATTGATCGATGATGGTCTGCGCGCCATTAGAAAAATCGCCGAATTGCGCCTCCCACAGACAGAGCATGTTTGGATAATCGAGCGAGTATCCGTAATCGAAACCAAGGACGGCCGCTTCGGAGAGCAGGCTGTTGTAAACGCAAATGCGCGCCTGTTTTTCGGCGAGATGCATGAGCGGAATGTACGGTTCGCCCGTTTTCGCATCGTAAAGAACAGAGTGGCGGGTGCTGAAGGTCCCGCGCGAACTGTCCTGGCCGGACAATCGAACCGGGATTCCTTCCAACAAAAGCGAGCCAAAAGCGAGCGTCTCGGCGTAGTGCCACTCATAGGGGCCGCCGGCTTCGAAAACCTGGCGCTATCACGATGCGTTGAATTTTCGGCTGCACGTTGAAACCCGCAGGTACTCGCGTCAGCCCATCGACAATCGTCTTCAGGATTTTCTCGCTGATTGCGGTCGGTTCCGACTGGCTGCTGTAATTTGGTTGAAACACTGCAGTCGATTCCCTGAACTTTGCCTGTTTGCCGGCTTCGCTTCTCTCGACCGCTTTCACCTCTTCGAGCGTCATTTCGAGTCGAAGATCAAACTCCGTTTCCAGTGATGCCGCGTCGTCTTCGCTAAGTATTCCCGCTTCGAGAAGCTCCCGTTTGTATAATTGCGTCACCGAAGGGCGCTTCTCGATTTTGGCATAGAGATCGGGCTGCGTGAAAGCGGGTTCGTCGCCTTCGTTGTGTCCATAGCGGCGGTAGCAATACAGGTCGATTACGACGTCGCGTCCAAATTCCTGGCGAAAATCGAGCGCCAGTTGACTGACGGACATGACCGCGAGCGGGTCGTCGCCGTTCACATGAAAAATCGGCGCCTCAATCATCTTTGCGATGTCACTGGCGTGCATCGACGAACGGGCGTCTTTGGGCAGCGTCGTGAATCCGATCTGATTGTTTACGATCACGTGCACCGTACCGCCCGTTCCATAGCCAGGCAGCTGGGACATGTTCAATGTTTCCGCGATAATTCCCTGCCCGGCAAAAGCCGCGTCGCCATGGATCAGCAGGGGCAAAACCTTGCGGCGACGCTCGGTATCGCCGCGAATGCGCTGACGCGCCCGGGCTTTTCCTTCCACAACCGGGTCGACCGCTTCGAGATGACTCGGATTAGAGGAAAGCCGAATTTCTATTTCCGCGCCCGAGGAGAGCCTTCGAACGGTGCGATAACCGAGATGATATTTCACGTCGCCATCACCAGCTACCAGGTCAGGAATGTAATTCTCGCTAAATTCGGTAAAGATGACGCCAAGCGATTTTCTCAAAAAATTGGCAAGCACGTTGAGCCGACCGCGGTGCGCCATACCCATGCAAATTTCTTCGATCGCGACAGCCGGACACTGGTGCAGGATCGTGTCCAGAATCACCATCAGCGACTCGGCGCCTTGCAAAGAGAATCGTTTTTGCCCGACGTAGCGGGAATGCAGAAAGACTTCGAACGATTCGGCTTCGAGCAATGTGCGCAGCAACGCCACCTGCACCTGCCGCGGAGTGGAATGTTTTTCGGGGCGCGACTCCAGACGATGCTGCACCCAGTTACGAATGTGAGTGTT
>QHNF01000319.1:0-6834 GCA_003218345.1 Verrucomicrobiota bacterium
AAATCGACGCGTCGGTAGCGGAGTTAATAGAGGAAAAGTCGCTTGTTAGCGAGCTGATTTCGTAACATCTTTCACTGGCGCGAAACTGCCTTCATTACCTTTGGCCGACAATAGTGAAGAGAGTGTACGCCTTTCCGCGATGATACTGCTGATGGCTTAAGGCCTCTGATGTGGTGAATCCCATCACCGCCAGAAATTGAGTGAAAAACTGCGTGCTGAAATGCCACCACGTATGCCAGAGGAAATTCTGCGGAGTGGGCGCCAGGCGGCAAATCGACGCGCCTTCCAAGTCCGGGTGGAACATGTCGATAATGATGAGCGACCTGGCTTTTTTCCCGCATTGCTCAACGATCCGGAGCGGATCGCGGCAATGTAGCAGCACTGACCCCATCAGTGCGACGTCGAATTCTCCGAGGGCGGCAGGAAAATTGTAAACATCCCCGTAGTACACCCTGGCTTTGGAGTGGTGGGCGGCGTGACTGAGCCAATAGGCATTCTTCAATTGTTGCATCACGATTTGGCGTGGGCCCAATACTTCTTCCAACCTGAAAGCCGGATAGGGAACAAAGTCCCAGCTGTGGTCTGTTGTCACTTCGACAGAGACCACATCGGCACCGCGTTTTTCCATCTCGAAGGTGAGAAAACCACTGGCGGGACCGATTTCCAGGACTCGTTGACCGGCGAACACGACATTTCCCAGGTAATCATCTAGTCCACGGCGCAAATCCCAATCGCCGTTGATTACTCCATAACCAGGGAGCTCCATCGTATGGTAAAAGTAGCAATCGGCGACGTCCTCCACATTCAGTGGCGCGGCAAAAATCTTGTCGTTACTCACGGTGATTGACGAGGCTGGTGACGATGATGCGGCTCTGTCCCGGTTGCCCTCTATGTCTTGATTGCATGGATTGCGACAGACGCAGGGAACATTAGACTCGTTAGTCTTACTTCGCGAAAACCAGCCTCGAAAATTTCGCACCAGAAATCGGCACCGTATTCTGTTTGCACAATGCAGTCCTCCTGGTTCGCTCCGGGCATTCCGTGATAGCTCGGAGGCAATCCACGCCGGGCTCTGGTCAAGCGGCCAATAACAATCGGCACGGTATAAAACAAATGACCTCCCGGTTTCAAAACGCGCCGGCACTCCGCCAAGGCCGCCCTTGAGTCGGGAACATGTTCCAAAGTGTCGGAATGAATAATCACGTCAATCAATGCATCTGCGAAGCTCATTCGTTGCATGTCGAACTGGGGAAAAGAATGGAGCGCACGTTTGGGAAGAACTTGAAGGAAGGGTGACAGGTTCTTGGCCGGATTGATTTCAATCACGGTGAGTTGCCGAATCCCTGGGTGATTGAGGCAGAAATCTTTGAAACTGCCGGCGAAGCCGAAGGCGTTTGTGACCGCCGCGGCGAGCGTCATCGATCTCAGATTATTTTTGCAACTCGTGCAGCAAAATCCCTGCTGCAAATTGATATAATTGACTTCATCAGGCGACAGCTCCCATTGCTCAATCAGTTCCGGCCACAGAACCGGTTGATTCATGAACCGGTCATTGCCGCACACTGGGCAAACCTCTAAACTCGGCGACGGCTCGCGATCCCTCTCCGTCGTGATCATGGGCGTGACCTTATCTGTGTTGAAACATCGACGGAAACCGGCGGTGCTGCCGCAGCGAGAATTCCTCCTTTCTTTTGCCTCAGCACATTTTCCAGCCCCGCATTCCAGGTAAGGGGCTTGTTTGTGAACCATGCCGAATCAAACTTTGGCGCCGCAAAAAGCGCCCAGGTCTGCCTGGGATGTTTCCAATCCAGGATTTCGAATCGCAAAGATACTTCTGCCGCTAAATGGCTTAGTGTCGCTGGCCCGTAACTCATACATTCGGGATAAACCCAGCCCGTGCGCGACGAGTCCTCCTCGCCTGGCAAAAACGTGGCAATGAAAGCTCCATCTCGCGCAAGTGAGCGAGAAATGGCGGACACCCAATTCCTGATCAAGTCCAGTCCGCAATGGCTAAAGATCGATTGGGCCACTGCGAAATCGAATGAGACTTTCGCACGGGCGATTGTCTCGGGTGAATCGGAAAAGAAGAACGTCGGGCGTTTGATTTGCACCAATGCTTTGCCGAGCTCCAGTTTGATTCCTTCCTCTACCAGCCACTCATTCGGCTCAACGCCACAGTATTTTCCCTGATTCAGGTAAGGAATTAACAAGCGCCCGATCCGAAGCGAGCCGCATCCGACATCGAGCAATGAATGATACTGGCGCAGACCAAGGGTAGTCAGCAGGTTGAATGTCATCGCCGCGATTAAATCGTAATCCTCAGGAGGACCGACATACGCGCGGTAATGCGCATCGCCCGGCTTCAGGCCGACACCGAGACTTTCCCGATCGTCCACAGGCTCTTCCATATTACTTCACTCGTTTCAAAGTGGCGCGATCGAAACCCTGCAGCGCATCTTCAGGTTTATTGGGGAATCCGAGCACGCCGTGCGACCGGTCGAATTGATAGATGCGCATGCGTGCCCGTTCGCGGAAAGGGAATACGCGAAGCTTGTCGCCATCGAGGGCATCGATCGCGCCCGGCACCCCGCACGCTTTTGCACCCAGAGCATGTAGATCGTCCCTGATTCCAGGAGCTGATCCGATGCGGTTTGATACCTCGTTGGGATCCTGCCTAAGGTTGAACAGTTGTTCCCGGCCGCCGTTTGCCATGAAAATGTATTTCCACTCGTCGGTCACGACCATGAGTTTGAAATCGTGTGATCCAGGAAGTTCAACCATACCGATAAAATATTGGCGCGGCTTGGCGCGGCAAGCATTCGCCTCGCAGCATTTTCAGAACGTCGATCCCCTCTCGCAGTTCGCATACACCGCCGGCTTGGGTCGCAATTCCGAAAAGGTCCGCCAAGCTGATTAACTCAGTGCGGACAACTCCCGCAGGAAAAATTGCCGGCCAACTGAGCAGCAAAGGAACACGGCAAGATGCCTCAAAGAAGTTTTGTTTCTGCCAGCCGTGATGGTCACCCAAAAGATCGCCGTGGTCCGAAAAAAAGCAGATCAGAACGTTCTCCGAATTCACGCGCGCTTCGACCGCATCAAGGATTCGGCCAACACAATGGTCCAGATAAGTAATCTCGCCGTAGTAGCGGGCCTTCACGATTTTTGCTAGCGCCGGGTTGATGGCGTCTGCCCAAATGGCATATCGCATGTAAGGAATCTCTTCATCCAAGTGATCTTCATTTTCGCTGCCGAGAACGAGGTCCGGCATTCGATCGGGATTGTACATCCGATTGAAAGGAATTGGTGGAGCAAGGGGCGGATGCGGGCCCACAAACGATACGAACCCGAAGAACGGTCGAGGATCAGTTGAGTTTGCAATCTCCTGCACAGCGCGATCGGCCGCCCACCATTCGACGCCTAGCTCGGCCGGAAGCGGGCTGCGCTGTGGAAGGTAATACATCTCGCTGCGTTCTCCCAGCGGTTGCTCCAGGAAATCGAATTCCGGATGCTCGCGAGCTAGCCATAAAGCGTAATCGTCGCCCTGGCGCTTGGGCGAAACGTAAGTCTCTTCACTGCGCCACAGCGTTTCGTAACCGAGGTCCTCATTCCATGGGCTGGTGTGAAACTTTCCGATTCCAAAACTCCGGTACCCCAGGCGCGCCATCGTCCGCCCAAGATACGGTCCGCAACGGGCTTCCATCTCCAAGGCCTGACCGGCCACAGGATTTGATTTTGCGTTGCTGAACACGCGCGTCGTCGTCGGCTCACATCCTGTGCGGATGGTATAACGAGCGGCAACGCAAACCGGACAGCTAGCGTATGCATTAGAAAAGGTTTAGGGGTATAAATATGCGAATTGCCGAGTGCAGCAATGGTATCGAACCGCTGCTGATCGGTCATGATAAACAATATATCGGGCCGGGTCGGTGAGTTTTTCATTTCGGGTGTCCCGGTCGGTGAGATCGGTTCTATGAATGTCCCGGCATCATCCCTGCAAATCGAAACAACGCTGCATGTCGTAAACCTTGTAGCCGTTGGATTCAAATGCCGGGCGCTCGCGAAACTCGATTGGCCATGCGTAGGAATCGCCGGGATGAATAACGTACCAGCGAATACCAGTTTCGCGCACACAACGCTGTAAGTCCGGAACATTTGTCGCCTGCTGCAGACTCTGCAACTTTCGTAGTTGCTCTTGATAAGTGGATTCTCGGAAAGCATTACTTACCCATATCCAGAACTTAGGTCTGGCTGCGAAGGAACGCCGGTCACTCAATCCCCCAAGGATAGGCACAGGGAGGTCGTCCAAATGCGAATCCTGCGCCACGGCATTCGCAGGAGGGTGGCCCCGGATATAGTGCGCGCAATCGACCAGGCCGCGATCCACGCGTAGGTTCGAATGCGCATCCGCTCCCGACCATTTGCCGCGCTGTAGCCCGGAGCCGTACCACGCTGGAACTAGCGTTAACGCAATAATACCAACGGCAATGGCCCGAGTCGCCAGCTGCGGTCGACCTCCCGCTACCATCGAAAAAAGGCGTCCCGCAGTAAGCGAAGCCACGAGCCAGTACGCCCAGACGAAGGGCCGATGTATCAATTCGTTCGACCTCAAATCGCCGCTCAACCCGAAAGTGATCAGCAGCAGAATAGCTACCGCGGCAATAGAGATTCCCTCAGATACTTGCCACGTTTTACGCCACGCCGCCAGAAGCCAAACAAGTGGAGTGACTAGCGCAAAAATCCCCAAAGCACTAAGGAGAATTAAACCGATTGCCTGCGTCGGGTGAGAAGGGAACGGATGATCAGTGCTGAAAACCTGATACCAACTCTCGACGCGCGTACCGGTGGCCATTCTTGCCAATAGCTTCAAATACTGAGGGTTGCCGGAGAGATCGAAGTGGACGCTCGGTCCGACGTAAAAACGGTTCGCCAGCGGGAGGAGGGCCACTCCCATCGCCATGCACACGCCCAAGATGACCCAGCGCAAACGCTTACGCGGAGGCCAGGCCAGGATGGCAAAAGAAAGCAGCAGCGGAAATGCTGCCGCGAACACATGAACCTTGAAAAGAGCAACCAGCGCACCCACTACGACGCCGGACACGATCCAGAGGCGCCGCCCCTCGCGCGCTCCCTGTAGGACAAGTATCAGCGCTGTTCCGGCCATCGCAACACCATAGAGACCTCCTGGAGCAATGTGTTGGAGCCAAAAATATCCGTAAAACGGGTGGCCTACGTTCAACAAAGCAGCGTCCGGTAATAGGAAAGCACCTATGAGCGCCGCCAGTCCAGCAGCTTGACTCCAGATAACTCGGCCGAGGGCATAGCTGGCCAGGCCGGCAAGAAATGATCCGAATGGTGCCCAGAAACCTACTACTGTATTATAAGCGGGTAGGTGCCCTACCTTAGCTAAACAGGAAGGGAGGGAATAGCTCGCATAGTGATAGGCAATCGCGGGGAATCCTTGCCACTCATAGTTGCCGATTTGGACCAAAGTTTGAGTCTCCAAGCTGCGTGCTACTATAGTAGCGTGGAAGAAAAAATCCGACCATGGCTTAAACACAATACCGCCCTCGACTGGCCTTGTTGGTAAAATAAGGTCTTGAGACCACCCGGTTGCTGCAGCAAGACTCGCAATCACGCATAGTAGGTCCAATGCGGAAACCAGCTCACGCTGATTTTGTGGTAGCAGTTTCGGAATGCCCGCCGCCACAATCAAAAGAACAACTAGAGGAATCCAGAGTGACAATGGCACGCAAATCTTCCAAGCCATCACTCCAACGGAGACAACGGCAACTCCTAAAAGGAGATCGAGTGCGAAAAAGGATGGCAGCCGAAGCGCCGCCGTGATGATGCCGCCAACTCTAAGCAGAACCCACGGCAACGCCAAAAGAAACACCACTGAAGGCAGGCTGAAGCCTCCACTAGTGAGTGTGATCCAGACGACAAGGAAGATCGAAATCGCAAGGCAAGCTAACACGCAAGATCCGTCGAAAGCGCGTACGGATTCCTGCTTTTCCTCGAATTTCTTCGTTCGCTGCTGCATTTGATTCGTTATCACCCGTTGAGTCTCGCGATTCATCGGATTAAGACTTCTGGTGATCTTGCCTAGCAACAGAATGCGTGCACGGCGTCAATTACCAGATCTTCCATGACCGGATAGTCACCATGGCATCCGCCACACCGCAGACCCATCGGGGACAGAGGCAGCGGCAGATAATGAAACACAGCCAGAATGCCGAGACCTGCGAGAGGGGAGATCAAGGCGCGCCTGCTCTCAAACGAGGCATGATCAAATAAAACATGTGGTAACTCTGTTCGCATGGGATGATCGGCAGCCGTGTTCCGTAGGTTTCAGCCCAGGAAGCTAGTTCGCCACCGGATCAAAGTCATCCAAAAATTCCCAATCGTCGCAAGTGATCGCTGATCTGCGGGAAATCCGACTGAGATTTGACGGTCCTCTAGTGATTGTTCCCGGAGAAGCGCGCGAGTTAGCTTTCCAGCAATTGATTTTTAGTGAGAAGAGCGAGAACAATGAGAAACCTTGACTAGTTTCGGCGGCCTCATTATAGAAGTGACCATTCCACAATTGCTCCTGGAATCCCTCCGGAGCAGAGGCTTTGCAGTTCGGTTTCCCTGTTTTATACACGGTTCTCACAACCAATGAGCCTGCCTGAACAATCACTCTCGACCGGCATCCAAAGGAAAAACGTGGATGTATTCGATCGTGATGCTGCAACCAATAACGGTTACTGTTATACTAAGAGTGGTCGACTAAGTTGTCGACTGGCCACGCAACGTTCGATGGACGCGATTCTCGCTACAGAGCGTCTACGCAAT
>QHNF01000319.1:6848-9902 GCA_003218345.1 Verrucomicrobiota bacterium
ACGGCTTCTACACAATTCGGTTTTGGGATAGAGCCCAACCAAAATCAATGGTCGGCCTTGATCCTGCGGGTCACGCTATCGCGGTCGCGAATACAAATAAGGGAAATCGACCAGTGCAATTTCTCGTCGGCGATGCCCACCAACTGCCGTTTCCGGACACCAGCTTCGACGTCGCACTTGTCCAAAGCATTTTGCACCATGATGACGATCCCAAGGATGTTATTCGCGAAGCATTTCGTGTTGCGCCGGAGATTGTCATCCACGAGCCAAACGGAAATAATTTGGGTCTCAAGGTTATTGAAAAGATTTCCCGCTACCATCGAGAGCACAATGAAAAATCTTATACTTCCAGCCAGCTGAGACGCTGGATCGAAGAGAGCGGCGGCTTGATCGCTTACCAACGGTTCGCTGGATTTGTGCCGATGTTTTGTCCTTCTGTGGTCGCAAGAACTATGAAGGCGATGGAGCCGGTCGTTGAAGCTCTCCCCTTTGTGAAGGAGTTCGGATGCGCTGTGACAGTTATCGTCGCACGACGGGCGACGTGAGGCTGACGTTTGGCGACTGAGCTTTTTCTTCACGGCCAGCGATTGCACCGGTTAGTCTTCGCCTACACTCGCCCACAGAGCTATCCTCGGTTAGCTCGCAGTCGCAGTCAAAAATATAGATTGTGCGCATCCCCTTACAACCGGCACCTTCTCCAGAAAATCGCCGATTTTGACTACGAACGAAATCAACCTCGCCGGAGTGTTGGGCAACAGGAAGTCGCGCGTGGTAGTGCGGACCTGACAAAAACCCGCAGTGGTGAGCTTCCGTCGAATAAATCTCGGCGTGAATGCCATTTCTTCGGGCTCAAGTCGCGCCATACGCCGTAGTGCAGCTACCTTAAAAATTAGAAAGATATAGGGATTTTTTAAGTTAGGCTCCCAAAAGATCAGTCGGCCGCCTGGGACCAGCCAACGCGCTAATGTTGGCAGAAAATTGTCCAGTCGGTAGTAAAGATGATGTAGGATTCCATTGCCAACGATGTAGTCATATTTTTCCTGAGCAGTTCCGGGCGAGGAGTCGCTCAAATTTGCCACGAGGAAGCGAAGATTGGGGTGACGATAGTTGGCACTCGCATAGTCGATAAACTTTTGCGAACGATCAACTCCCGTTACGTGGGCGCGGGCGATCTTTGCGAGTTCAAAAGCGAGCTCACCCGTTCCGCAGCCCAGTTCAAGGATATGCACGTCGAGCTCGCGGCCACGCTCCGCGGGCAGGCGTATTTCGGACACTATTGCTCTCGCTCGCCGCTGCAGTCGGGCTTTTTGCGCAATGCCTAATTGATAACCCTGATTGAACCCGCGTTCGTCAACTAGACTTGACATTGCTCCGTGCTGTAGCGGTTTCTCTGCAGTCCTTGATCAGTAACTCGATTTCGGTCTCAGAGCTGATTGTGTCGGCGCCCCTGATTATTTTCGAACGGATGAAACGAGGACGGGCCTTGGCTTCCTCAAGCACTTTGCCAAGGTAGTCGCCTAGAATGCTGAGGGAGAGAAGCTGAATACCGCTCAAGCCCAGTATGAGTAATACGATTGTTGTGATGCCTGGCACTCGTGCCGATGGCTGCAAGAGGTAGTAACACAAATAGAATAGCGCCAGCGCGATGCTGACGGCAAAAATGAAAAGGCCAAACCCCTGAATGTAATAGAGCGGTTTGAGACTGAACGAAAATATGCCCTTCTTGGCCCACCAGATATTCTTTAAAAACTTGTTCGTACTTCGCCCAAACATGCGCTCCGGCCGCACATACGGCACCCCCGTCTGTTTGAAACCGATCCATGCCCGCAAGCCACGAACAAACAGATCGCGCTCGCGAAAACGGAGCAAATGTTCGACCCCCTTTCGATCTATTAGCGAAAAGTCGCCGGCATCAAGGGGAATTTCGACCTCCGAAAGATGTTGAAAAACGCGGTAAAACGCCTTGTAAAACATCTGCATATACCACGCAGCTTGCCGCTTGATACGTATCCCGTAGACCACTTCATACCCCTGTTTCCACTGGCCGTAGAACGCTTTAATCATTTCTGGCGGATCCTGAAGGTCGCCATCCAGAAGAATAACTGCGTCACCGGTCGCGATCTCCATTCCGCTCAGAAAGGCACTTTGTGAGCCAAAATTCCGCGAGTGGGAAATGCCAATGACATGGGAATCCTGGTCACACAATTGGCGAATCATCGCTTCATCATTTGCGGGACTGCAATCGTTAACAAAAATGATCTCATAATCTACGTCTAGTTGTGCGAAGATCTGCGTCAGGCGCTCGTACATGATAGGTATCGCCTGCTCGTCCCCGTAACATGCGATAATAGCCGATAGGCGTTCCGGTTTCCGTGGCAAGATAGCGAAACGGATTTGCGGATCCGCAAGGCGCTCCCATTCCGCGGTGAGGCGAAGCCCGTCCTCGAGGCTGTGCCTGTGGGTCCAGCCCAGTTTTTCGTGAGCTAGGCGAGGATCGCCAAACCAATTCGAGAGATCCCACCTGCGATTCGGCATCGACCCGAACTCTGGCTCTTCCGGTATATTGAAGAGGGCACGCACCAGTAGTGCGATTTCATCGAGCGATGTCTTGCTACCTGTGGCGATATTAAATATTTGTCCGGGCGCCGAGCGGCAGGTGGTGAGCGCGGCGCGCACAAAAGCCCTCGTGCAATCATCAACGTAAATAAAATCGCGAGAGATATGAGGATCGACTAGTGGTGGGTAGCGCCCTTGCAGTGCCAGGCTGATCAGGCGGGGCACGAGACGATCACGTTCCTCCCATGGTCCATAGGCCGAATAAATCCGCAGGTGCGTGCAAGGAAAGTTCTCCAATCGACCGTAATAGTTCATGAGATAACTTGTCGCCACCTTCGAGACAGCGTAATCGCTGTTAGGTTCTAGCGATGCCGATTCATCCGGCCCAGCGCAGTTCAGGCCATATTCCGAAGATGTACCTGCCTGAACGAACGCATCACATCCAGCATCGCGCAGCGCCGTCACCAGATTGAGCGTGCCCAGGTAATTAACCGCGTG
>QHNF01000334.1 GCA_003218345.1 Verrucomicrobiota bacterium
CAGCGGAACCGCGCCGGCTTCATTACAGTCTGCGGCTAACAATCCGAGGTGTCTACGATGACAACATCTTTATCACCCATACTAATCGAGTCTCCGACTACTATTTTGCGATCGAACCCGCGCTTACGGTCGGATTCGGCGACATCGAGGGGCGCGGCGGAAACTATCTTCGGTTGGATTACATGCCGAGCATTATTTTGTCTGTCGATCACTCCGACGAAGATGCAGTTGAGCATCTGATTCGTCTCGAGGGCCAGTATCGGTTTAGCCGTTTGACACTCAATCTTACCCAGGATGTAGATATACTAGACGGGGCAAATCTTAATAGCACGCTTGATACGACCGGACTGCTGGCAAATATCGATGTGAGCGCGCGCACGCGACTGAACCTCTACGATACACGGTTAAGAGCAAATTATGAGCTGACTGGAAAACTATTTCTAACGGGCGAGTTTGATGCCGCGATCTATGACTATCCTGATTTCATCAGTTCCGAAATTTTTTCAGGCGGTCTTTACATTAACTACAGTTGGACGCCAAAGGTGGTAGTCGGCATTGGCGGCACTTTCGGATATGATTCTGTGGATGATCCAAATCCCGACCAAACCTTCGAGCAAGTGAACGCGCGCATCAATTATCAGGCGACCGGCAAGTTGAATTTGTTTGCTTCTGGAGGTGTTGAGTTTCGTCAATTCGATGGTCACCGCAGTGAACGCACTACGCCGGTCTTTGAGACCGGAGCTATCTATCATCCTTTCGACGGTTCGACTGTGACACTCACGGCTGGCCGGCGGATGCTAAATTCCGGATTTTTTCCCGATCAAGATTTCGCGACGACTTACGTCACAGCCCGGATTCAGCAGCGGTTACTCCAGCGCGTTTACCTCGGCTTAACGGCCGGATATGAAAACGCCGATTATTTCGCCACGGCCCGGAACGTGAGTGCAACGCGGGATGACGATTACTTCTTTATCGAACCCTCCATTGATGTGCTGATTACCAGATTCCTGAGCTCCGGGGTCTATTATCTTCACCGCGAAGACAGCAGCTCGGTCGATTTTTTTAGTTTCTATGATAATCAGGTCGGTGTTCGGGCGACCCTCAGATTTTAGCCAGGGTCTATTCAATGGTAGGGACGGACGGCCGGGCCGTCCGTCTCGTGCGGCGCACCCGTGGATGCTTATCGCGCTCGCATTCTCGTTGCTCCCGGATTTCTTATTGGCGCAAATCACTCCGGGATCGGCCGCGGCGCAGCCCGCTGCATCGACCTCTACATTGCCGGCGGCTGCATCATCCAGCGCGGTTAGCGCACCGGCTGGTTACATCTTGAGCCCGAACGATCAGGTGGCAGTCGAGGTTTTTGGCGAAGACGATTTACGCACAAATGGAAGATTGAACCCCGAGGGTAACTTGAGTGTGCCATTGCTTGGATCGATCCATTTGGCGGGATTAACCCTGACCCAGGCAGCCTCA
Organism: Verrucomicrobiota bacterium; assembly: GCA_003218345.1. Lineage (GTDB taxonomy): Bacteria > Verrucomicrobiota > Verrucomicrobiia > Chthoniobacterales > UBA10450 > Udaeobacter. Next base: position 1,474 of record QHNF01000334.1, read on the forward strand.
AAGCTCACGGAGTTGTACGGTCGGGATTATCTCGTAAATCCGAAGGTGAATGTCATGCTCCTAGGATACGCGAGGCGGCGCTTCTCGGTGCTGGGTCAGGTAAATCGCCCCGGCAGTTATGAAATGCCAGACGGCAGCCCTGGTGGTATCGATATTTTAGAAGCAATTGCAATGGCCGGGGGATACACGCGTATCGCTGCACCGGAGAGAGTGACCGTGCGACGCCATAGTACGGCGGGCGACCAGGTTCTCAAGGTCAACGCGAAACGGCTTACAAAAGGGAATGGTGGGGGTTTTCGTGTCGAACCGGGTGATGCCATTACCGTCGGCGAAAGTATTTTTTAGTCCACACCACTTTCCGAGCAGGCTGCCAGCGTGTAGAATGCTGGCCGATTTAAGCTGTCGTTGTGATTAACCCGTCCTCCTCTGGAACAACAACCCCGAATGGTTTCGGCGATGCGAGTCATGCGGCATTGCCACATTTGCCGGCAAATCTCGCCGAGCCAAAGCACGGGTTTGATTTTCGGCGGTTTTGGCATTCCCTCGTCGAACGGAGTTGGATCGTTGCTATTTGTGTTTTGGCTGGGCTTTTTCTCGCGCTTGGTTATCTCGCACGAACGCCAAAGCTTTACCAGGGGCACACAGTGCTGGAAGTGGAGTTTCAGGAACCGACTGTTATCGCTACAGACGATTCAGCGGCGCGCATGCGCTCAACGTTTTTGGCCAGCCAGGAGGCGCTGCGAACGATCGAACAAAATCTAACTAACCAAACTCTTCTCACTCGCGTAGTACGTTCCGAAGGCCTGACTGAAGATGGTGGACGCGCCCTCCTTGGCCAAAGCATCGTGAGCGGTAACGTATCCGGCGCGACGCAGCGCACCGATCAGTCGCCTGGCGCCAACAAGACCCAGAACACTGCAACTTCTACGCCACTCGAAGAAGCATTGGGCCGCGCAATGGAACGCATGGTGAAGCCGGTGATCCGTCGCGGCACACGCCTGATTGATTTGTACGTAACAAACCGGGACCCAGCCATGGCACAGCGTCTTGCCGAAGCAATCGGTCGCGAATACATCCGCAATTCCATCGAGCGCCGCGCTTCGCTGAGCGAGGAAGCTTTACGTTATTTGC
>QHNF01000331.1 GCA_003218345.1 Verrucomicrobiota bacterium
CTGTCCGCCACCCGAGTGATCCGCTGCGGCGAGCGATTGCACATTGGCTTGGAACCAGATCACGCCGAAAGCGCCGATTAAGCCGAGCAGGGTGCCGGCTTGAAATTGCCATTGCCGGAGAACGAAGCGTTCCTCTGGGAAAAACGCCAGCGCGAGTAGCGCTGTGAAGATGACCGAAGACCGAATGAAAATCGCATAGACGCCCGGGCCTATGTAAAAGAGAGCCATCACTTGCGTGACTTGATGGACGACATTCGGCAGGCACGGCAGAAGGCAAAGCCCGACCGCGCGTATGTCGATTTTCGGTCCCGCACGGCGGACCCGGTAAAACGCGAGCGGCGCGATGGCGATGCACGCCACGGAATAGCGATAGAAATTTTGCGCCCACGGATCGTAATAGCGATTCAAATAATACATGAAGAGCGATGGAACCGACCAGATGGCGACCGTGGCGAAGACCGCAGCGTAACCTTTCGAGAGATCAGTACCACTGCGAAGATCGGCAATCTCCCTGGTGGAATTTAGTTGCTTCATCGCTTTGGTTGTTTTGGCGCGTTAATTTGCTCGCCTACAGGCGACAAATCGCGCAAAAGTAGGCCGGAATGAGAATGAATATCTTAAACAAGGAAGCAATCACCATCGCGACAGCGTTATTTCTGTGGCTCGCGGCCATTGAAATCGGCTTCGCGAAGCCACCCGCCGGCGGTGCAGGCCACATGCAGCGCGGGATCGAGCTGGCCCAGCAGAAACAGTATGACGCGGCCATAGCTGAATTTACTAAGGCGATCGAAGCAAATCCGAAGGATGCACGCGGCTACACAAACCGCGGCACCGCGTATCGCGCAAGTAACCGATTGCCAGATGCGATCGCTGACTTCTCAAAAGCGATTGAAGTCGCGCCCAAGGATGAGGTCGCGTATCGCGAGCGCGGCAATGCCCAGATAATGCAAAGCCAGTTTGACGCAGGGCTGGCAGACCTCAACAAGGCCATCGAACTAAAGCCCGATGACGCGTACGCTTATAAATTTCGTGGTTTTGCTGAGATTGGACTTAACCAGTGGGACAAGGCTGTCGCGGATTTCACAACCGCAAGTCAGAAGGAACCGAACGACCCACAAAATTATGATCGGCGCGCCTGGGCGAACCGGAACCTGAAAAACTACGACGCAGCCGTCGCCGACTACACCGTGTTGATCGACAAGAACCCAGCCGATGCCGAACACCTCGTAAAGCGGGGCGCGACGTACACCTCCCTGCAGCAGTATGAGAAGGCCATCGCCGATTACGAAGCCGCGCTAAAGCTAAAACCGGACGACTATGACACTGTGCAGCGCCTGCAATATGTACAGGCAATGCTGGCGGCGAAAAATGCGCCTCCTCCCACAACGACGCCCACGCCGACTCCCGAAAAACCCGGATTGCTTACCCCGCTCAATGTCGGGATCGCCATCGCGGTGCTGATTATCATCGCCGTAATCGTGCGCTTGGTTACACGAGGAAAAGTCGAAGAGGCAAGCGGGAGAATTCGCTGATCGTAGGGACATCGCGTTGCGATGTTCGGACGGCGGGGCGCGCCGTCCCTACCATTCCAAAATTTCTTTGACACGACGATGGGCGCGTATAGTTTGCGAACGCTTTTTGCTGGAACGAGGTGGTCCCATGGTCGTTCAAATTGCAAATTTGACGCGGCTTTGGGACTTTTGAATCTCTGGCAGAGGGCGAAACCGGTTTGCCGCTCTGGTTGCCGCGGAGGCGCTGGGTTGGCGAAGAGCAGCCCATGTAGCTCAGTTGGTAGAGCACGTCCTTGGTAAGGACGAGGTCACCGGTTCAATCCCGGTCATGGGCTCCAGAACGGGCTCAAGACTGGTAGTAGATAATTGAGAGAAAAGAGAGAATCTAGAGAATTTAATTAACCAGGAGAATTGAAATGGCTAAGGAAGCATTTAAACGCGATAAGCCGCACGTGAACGTCGGTACGATTGGTCACGTGGACCATGGCAAAACGACCCTGACGGCAGCAATTACGGCGGTGCTGGCGAAGAAGGGTATGGCCGAAGTGCGCGCATACGAATCGATCGACAACGCTCCCGAAGAAAAAGAGCGTGGCATTACCATTAATACTGCACACGTGGAGTATTCGAGCGACAAACGTCACTACGCCCATGTGGATTGCCCCGGTCATGCCGACTACGTCAAGAACATGATCACCGGTGCCGCACAAATGGATGGCGCCATCCTGGTTGTCTCCGCGGCCGATGGACCAATGCCGCAAACCCGCGAACATATTCTGCTCGCGCGCCAGGTTGGTGTGCCCTCTGTTGTCGTTTTCCTGAACAAGGTCGATATGGTCGATGACCCGGAGCTTCTTGATCTAGTTGAGATGGAAGTGCGCGATCTCCTGACGCAGTACGAATTTCCCGGAGACAAAATCCCCATTGTTAAAGGTAGTGCCCTCAAGGCACTTAATGGTGACGCCGACGCGCAAAAGCAAGTGCTCGCCCTCGTGGAGGCCATTGACGATTACATCCCGGTTCCAGAGCGACCGGTCGATCAGCCATTCCTGATGCCGATCGAGGACGTGTTTAACATTGAAGGCCGCGGCACCGTCGCAACTGGTCGGGTTGAGCGC
>QHNF01000332.1 GCA_003218345.1 Verrucomicrobiota bacterium
TTCGCCCGACGGCCAAGACCGTTGCCACCGACATCGAAATGTTTCGCAAACTTCTCGATGAAGCGCGCGCAGGCGATAACGTCGGCATTCTGTTGCGAGGTTTGAAAAAGGAGGAAGTCGAGCGCGGTCAGGTCATTTCAAAGCCGGGTTCGATTACGCCACATAAGAAGTTCAAGGCGGAAGTCTATGTGCTGAGCAAAGAGGAAGGCGGACGTCACACCCCATTCTTCAGCAATTACCGGCCGCAGTTTTATTTCCGCACCACGGACGTTACTGGCACGGTCAAACTGCCCGAAGGCGTGGAAATGGTCATGCCCGGCGACAACATCTCCATTGAAGTCGA
>QHNF01000333.1 GCA_003218345.1 Verrucomicrobiota bacterium
CAACGCGGACGCGATCATCACCAAGAGTCGCGGCGAGGGACTTTGAATTGCCCGATGAGAATCCGTGCATTTAATTCGCCTGCCTGCTCCGCAGGATGAGCGGCGCAATCGCGCTGAAGTAACGACCGATGTAAACAAGGTAACCGATGAATGCTGCGAGCTGAGCGCTGATCAACCAAACGTGACCGGCGCGCGCAGTGAACAATTCAGGCGATATCCAAATGGCATACGCGCAGCCGAGATTGAGAAAGAAAAGTAAGGGAACAAGTACGCGGATGTTGAGGAGTTGATCAGCCCTGGCGCGCTCGTAAAGCGCGCGATCGGTGTCGCCAGTCGATTCCGCGACCCGGGCGCGAATAAGCCGCATGTCATAGACGAAAAGCAGCCACACAACGCCCGCATAAGCGGCGCTTAGTTGGAACCACGCCAGAGGGCGGTTGAGGCGACTGAAGAGAATCGCTTCGCCAAGCGCGCAACCGATATAAAAAAAATTATGTCCAAACTCAAGTGGCCAACGAATTAGCGTAAGCGTGTGAATGACCGACCGCGACCAAAAGATAAAGATCACGCACAAGCCGGCAGCGACGTAGAGGAACGCATTCCAGTGTCGCATCGACATCACCGCGCGGGCATTGTCCGTTAAGAAAAAGAGGGCAACTCCTTGGATAATGCTGGCCAGCGTAAGCTCGATGTTGACGACAACCGAATCGAGTTCGCGGCGGCCCTCGCTTAGCGGATTCACACGCGACTCGTAATCGCTCGGTGACGAACATGTCAAGACTG
>QHNF01000006.1 GCA_003218345.1 Verrucomicrobiota bacterium
CCAATAAATCGATTGCTGAAAATCGCCGACCATGCAGAAGTGTCCGGGCGGCGGCGGATCGATGCGCGTTTGCATCCAATCACCGGTCGCGGCCAGCGGTCGCGTCGCTTCGAGCAGCACGGAAAATTGCGCCGGTTCGGTGTCCTGCGCCTCATCGAGAATGACGCGCATCTTTTCTTCGCGAATGCGCGGCGCTGCGACCGGATGTTGCAGCAATTCTTTCGCCAGCGCGATTTGATCTCCGTACGTGACGAATCCGCGCTCGAGTCGAAAATCGAGAAAATCGCGCTGCACTTCCGCCGCCACGCACGTTGCAGCGGCGCTGATCCATCTGCGCAATGGCGAGAACGTCTGCGTCCAAAGATCCGAAAAATTCGAGTTCGCTGCGGTGAAGCAAACCGGCCAGCGCAAATATTCCCAATCGCCAGCGTAACGTTTTTCCCACTCGCGCAATTCCGCTTGTGACTTGCTGATGTTGTCGCGACCGCGCTGATCAACTTGCGCGTAAACTTCCATGAAATCGAGCCTCGGGCATGGCAGTAATTCCGGAACGCACAAGACCGCCGAACCCGCGCGTCGTCCCAATTCCATCAAATCGTGCGCCTGCACAAGACGCAAAAGCGTGGCACGACTTTTTTCCCCTAACGAATGGCCGATGCGGGTCTGACTTTGCACAAATTCCTGCCAAAGGTCATTGTCATCGCTCACCAATTCGAGCGGTGCAGGCAAACCAAGATAATGACCAAAGTCGGTCAGGAGTCTCATGCAGAAGGAGTGGATCGTACCAAAGAAGGCGCGATTGAACGCCGTCTGGACTTCCGGCTTTAAATTTTCCTGGAGAAGAATCTGTCGCGCACGCTGCTGCATTTCGTCGGCCGCGCGATTCGTGAAGGTGACGACAACCAGGCGCGGCAGAATTTCAACCGCGCTTGCCGAGTGCGCGATCGACAAAACGCGTTGCGTGATCGCAGTAGTCTTGCCCGAACCGGCCGATGCGACGACCGAAAAATTTCGATCCAGCTCGCCGGCAAATCGCGCGCGAGCGGATTCGTCGCTCAGCCTCACCATATTTCCCACTCCTCTTTTTCGAGCACAAGCGCGGGATGGGTTAAGGCCCATTTATCCTCCAAAATGTCGTTATCGATTTGCAATGTCGCGAGCGGATATGGCGCACTGTAACCAAACGCGGGACGAATCTCCCCTTTCATCCCGAAAACGCCCGTGCGCTGCATTTCCCCGAGATCGACGAAGATATTGGTATGAGGCGCAAGATCGACAGCGGACAATTGCGGCGCGACGTTTTTCACCGCGCTCGAAAGAATACTTGCGCTCACTTCCACCGCGCCAAGCTCGCGCATCGCCAGCGAATAGAGTCCGATCTGCAACGCTGTCCCTTTAACGAGACCGTCGTGCAAATCGGAAGATTTTAGCTCTTTGGTCCAACCAGTTTTGTAATCGACAATCCAAATCTTTTGTCCTGCGAAGTTGGATGCGTCATTTTGCGCGAGCACCAAATCGATCTGGCCGCGCAGATGAAGTTCCACTTCCTCGGTTATTTTCACCGCGCCTTCGCGACCGATGGGCAACTCCGCCGCCATCCAACTCCAACCTTCGACGCCCGCAATTTTGCCGCCGAGATGCCGCGCGAGATAACGTGCGTTTAACCAGTCCGAGTTCCACCAATCAGGCACGACTTTGCCTAACGCGTCGCAAAGTTGCTGGAGCGCGGCGCGACGTTCGTCGGCAGAAACGCGGACGCGCTCATCTATTATTGTCGATGAAGGAAATGTTGCGAAAAGATTCCCATCTTTCCTCTCGCCGATCCTCGCCAGCCAGCAATGCACCCATTTGCCGCTCGTTGCCGCCCACCGATTCGCGGTGTCTTCCGGCGGTTCGACACCGAGATGGCGTTTCATCCAAATAATCGCCGGCGACGACACCGTGTGTTCGAGATCGCTGACACTCAGCGTAGGCATTGGCCGATACGACTGATTAGTCCGCAACGCGAAATCGTATTCGCTTGCAGGTTTCGAAGCATCGCGGCGCGCGTTGAATGCGATCAAAGTTTGCTTTACGTCCGTGTGTGGCGGCTCGGATTCGCGAGTCAACAGGCGCGGATCATTGACGAATTGCGCAGTCGCGCGTTGCAAATGTTTCAATGTTGCTTGCGTAAGCGGTTCGCGCCTCGTCGTGAGGTAGAGCTGAGTGAAATATTCGCTCGGGTTCCACCAACGCTCCGGCGCGTCTTCCTGCACCAGACTGGCCGCGAGCGTCACGCCTTCGCTGGCCGATTCGAGCATCCCATCGAATTGTCGCAACGCAATCGCGCGTTGCTCGCTCGGGCCGAGATAGAGCGAATGATTTTCGCGCACGCTGGTGTGGCCTTCGCCCTGACTTCCCTGGCGCGCGGCGCGTTTATTGAGCTGCTGCACGCTGCGATTGAAGGAGCGAATTTCTTCCGCGCGCGCGAACTCCGCGCCAGTCGGCGGTGGCCACGCGCCTTCGTTCCAGCCGGCAAAGATCAGGTGCGACCATTCCTGATTTTGCGCGTGCGCCACGGTGAGCAAATGCACGCGCGCGTACGGATGATCGCCCTCGGCTGAACGCGCCGCGCCAAACGTCGCAGCCGTTTCTTCAAGCCATCGCAGAAAGAGGGCGCGCCGGAATTCCGCATCGAGACGTTGCGGCCAATCGCGCGTGACTCTGGCAATTTCGAGCGCGTGTTGCTTCCAACCGAGATACGCGAGCGCGGCGTGCGTTTGTTCGAGAAACTGCGCGAGCATGGCGCGCGGGGGAAGAAACGGCAACGCGCGCAACGCCTCGGCGGCCGATTGAAATTTCTTATCGGTGCGTGCGGCGCAAAATTCGCGCAGAACTTCGAGATCATCCAGCAACACTTCGCTATAACTTTCGCGCAGAATGTTTTCGAAGGCGGACCGGCTAAGAGACGTCGATAACACCGTGGGATCGGACAACGCGTTTAGAAAACGCAGGAAAGAATTGAGTCGCGGCGCGCGTTGCAATTCGATCCATGCTTGCCATTCTGCCGATTCGAAGATGCCGGGAACGATGTGAGCGAGCCCGTCGTTGTGCGGGATGTCGAGTCGCGCCAGCGAGCTCGAGACCAGACGTGGCAACGCACCGCTGCCGGAGAAAATCACGCCGAGCCGCTTGCATTTTTCCTCCGACAAATAACGAACGCATTGCCGCGCGATCGCTTCGGCTTGTTCCGAGACGTTTGTGCCGATGAGAAAATCGAAACGCTTTGCAGGTGCCGCGCCACCGCGCATTTCCGCTTCGCTAAAAAACGAATCGCTAAGCGCGTGTGTCGATTTTTGCGCGCGTTGCGCTTCGCCACAGACTTCTTCCCACGAACCGATCCAGCAAAGATCGATGTCAGAAAAGTCGCCACGCGGTTCTTCGACCGCGATCGTTGCGTTTTCCGCAAGCTCGACCGTGTTGCGCAGGAGAAACCACTGTGGCCAATGCGCTCCGTCGAACCCGGTAATGAGCACGTGAGAAAATTTTCGCTCGCCACGCGCCGCTTGTTGCAAATGCAGTCGATCGGCTTCGCCCAACAGAAGAAAATCGCATTTTTTCAGGAGCTCGTTGAAACGTTGAACGACTGGTGCAAACGCCGGCAGCGCGAGTTCTTTGAATTTCCATCCGGCAGTTTCCAAACGATCCAACGCGCGCAGCAGCAGCGCCGGCGCACGGGCAACGGCTTTGGCGGCGAGTGCTTCCGATTCGTTAGGCCGGTCTTCCATTTCGCTCGCAGCAATTGCGAGGAGCAAGCGCAGATGTTCCGGCTGCGCATGTGGCGTCGCATCATCTCGCGCGAGCAATGCCCGCAAACTTGCCAGTGTCACAAACTGCAAACCGAAATGCGAATAGCCTTTTGCAATCAAGCGCGCCTTCAGATCGTTGGCCTGCCCTCGCGTTGGGACGATGACCAGCGAAGGCAACGTGCGGTTCCACGTCTCGGGCAAAACTCGTTCGAACCAGGGCGCAATCGCATCGTCCCACGCTTCCCGTAGCGACGGCACAACGAGCAGGACTGGTCGCGATCGCTCCATCCCTCAATTTAGCTTCGCCGCTACGCTACGCGAGCACGCGCTTGTCGCCGATGCGGCGCGTCACACCTTGTCGATCCAGCTTTTCGAGAAATGGCACCATGATTCGGCGCGAGCTCTCGAGCGCCTGCCGTAGCTCGCTCACAGTCGCTGGTCCGTTTTTGGAAATGAAATCAGCGACCGCGTTTTTCATCCGTTCGAAATTCTCGCGTAGCAGCACTACATCGGAGGCAATTTCGATGACTTCTCCACTCTCGATCAAGAATCTGAGAACTCGCTGCGCATTTCGATCTAACTCGATCTCTCTACACGGTAGTGGGTCGAATGGTTTTTTCGAGAGCGCTTCGCGAACTTTCGTCTCGACCGATTGAAATTCCACCGGCAACGCCGGCCGATGCGCAGTTCGCGAGATGACCGATCCCTTACGGACAAAATTGTCCGTGCATAGATCCACAATCAGCGCTTCGAAGACGTCTGGCCGTTGATCGCGTAGGCCTGTTCGTAATTCCCTCAGATCGAAACCCGCCCGATCGGGATTTCGCTTGTGTGCCTTTTCGATAACGGCGATCGCCTGGTTCCGCAGCTTTTTCCAAAATTCGGACTCTACCGCGAGGTCGCCATGCGCGAAAATTTCGTTCCCGTTTCGTAAACGAAGAAAGGCATCCCCAATTTCATTGGCACCAAAATGCGACTTGCTTAGAAGCGTTTCTCTCCGCGCGAATCCGCGCAGCGCAATCTCGGAGCGCACGCAGAGATCGACATCGTCCAATGCAAGGGCGCGCGCAGCCAGTAATGTTTGCTGCTTTGCATCGAGAAATTTCCCCTTGTCCGGAGCGAGAACCAGTCCACCAGCGATGGTGTGCTGTTCGGATGCGTCCCGCACGACGAAGCGATCGCCGAGGAACGCAAGGATCGGCGAGGCGAGTTTTAGCTGAGCAATCGCTTTCTTGCCGGCTTGGAGCGCACCGTTTTCGAGCAAAACGATCTTCGCAGCAACGCGTGATGTGCCATGATGAACGTAGACCGAGCTTCCATTCTTCAGCGGACGAGCGGCTGGACTTTCAATGCCAAGCCGCTCCGATCTTTCGAGGCACGCTACGAGAGTGGGACTTGCTCTTCCCACATCGACAATGGTGATCACGTCGCCGCGCTTGATCTGCCCTGCGCCATCGCCGACGCCGACATCTGGAAGGTTAATGGCCGTCCTCATTCCGGATTGCGCGAATTCCAACTCGCGCCCGTGACTTTGAATGGAGCGAACTCGCGTTTCGAGATTGCTCGGTTGGACAACGATTTTCTGTCCGCGTCGCAATTGCCCGCCAGTTAGCGTTCCTGTTACGATGGTACCAATTCCATGCAGTACAAAAGCGCGATCAATAAATAAGCGCGGTTTTCCAATATCCCGTTGTGGTTGCATGTTCGCGAACTCTGAGGCGAGCGCGCTCTTTAAGTTCTCAATTCCTTCGCTGGTGCGCACCGAAGTTCGAATAATCGGAGCTCGCGCGAAACCGGTGTCACGCAGTCGCTCGCGAATTTGTGCGACGATGCTGCCGGCGTCGCCCACATCGCTTTTCGTAAGCGCGATCACCGCGCGTTCCACGCCAAGATAAGTCAGAATCTGCAAATGTTCTTCGGTTTGTGGCATCCAACCGTCGTCCACGGCGACAACAAACAGCGCAAGATCAACTGAACCAACGCCCGCGATCATGTTGCGGACGAAATCCTCGTGCCCGGGCACATCGACGATTCCGACATGGAATCGCTGCTCGTTAGGCCCTTTAAGAATTAACTGCGCAAACCCGAGATCAATCGTGATTTGTCTCGCTTTTTCCTCCGGCAATCGATCAGGATCAGTTCCAGTGAGTGCCTCGACCAGCGCGCTCTTGCCGTGATCGACGTGACCGGCAGTCGCGAGAATGAAATGTTTCGCAGTCATCGGTCGTGGAATTGGATTTGGACAGTCCACATTCCTCGCGCGCTCATCCTGATCCCGCAGTCGCGGGAGAAGGACCTCTCAGAGGTTGATTGATCGCACAATCTAGACGGCGTATTTCCCCCTTCGACTGTGAGTCTCTCGCTCCCCTCTGGATGACAAGCTGTTGAATCCATTCAAAGGCGTTGGGAACATGCTGTGCGAATCGCGTCAACGACCAGATCATCCTGTTGCGGGAAGATTGTTCGGAGGTCGAGTTTGAATCTGTCGTTCGCGATATGGCCGATCACTGGTGGTCGCGAATTGCGCAGGCGGACAGCGAGATCGGCCAGCGAACAATTCCTGGGAACAATATCGACCGTGACTGAGGAGATCGTTGATTTTGGCAAAGTGCCGCCGCCAACCTTAACTACGCTGTGGCCAATTGTGATTTGCGCTGGCACGCCCTCGAGGCGTTTCACGATCGCTTCGGCTCGAATGCGCAATTCATCTTCCGAGACCTGCAGGAGGGCAATCGCAGGAATTCCGGCTGCTGATTGATTGAGATGAAGATCGACAGTGGCCTGCAGCGCGGCGAGACAAAGCTTGTCGCATCGCAGGGCGCGAAATAATGGTTCGCGTTTCAATGCGGCTACGAATCGCCTCTTTCCAGCAATGATACCCGCTTGCGGCCCGCCAAATAGTTTGTCGCCGCTGAAGCAAACGAGGTCGGCTCCATCCTTCAACGCTTCAGATGGGGTCGGTTCGTGCTCGACAATTCCAAATTGTTCCGTTTCAACAATCGCGCCGCTTCCCAAATCTTCGACAAAGGGAGTGCGTTTCTTGCGCGCAATGCCGGCGATCTCCGCCGTGGACGGCGATCTGACAAAGCCGCTCATAAAAAAGTTACTGCGATGAACCTTGAAGATGATCGCAGTGTCGCGCCCGATGGCTCGCGAGTAATCGCTGATAGTTGTTTTGTTGGTAGCGCCGATTTCGCGGAGTTTCGCCCCAGTCGCTTCGATGATTTCGCCAATGCGGAATCCGCCGCCGATCTGGACCATCTCGCCACGCGAGATCACGACTTCTGGTTTCAGTCTCGTGAAATGATGAACGATCAGCACCAACGCGGCCGCGCAATTGTTCACCACCGCCGCCGTTTCGGCTCCGCAAAGCAGCGCCAGCGCATTCTCGATGTAAGCGCCGCGCCGGCCACGTTCACCCGTTGCCAGATCATACTCGAGATTGGAGTAGCCCGAGCTAGCTTCGCCGAGCGCGCGGATCGCGTCGGGAGCAAGCGGAGCGCGCCCGAAATTCGTGTGAATGACAATCCCGGTTCCATTGATAATCGGCTGGAGTCGACTGGCCCGAAGTTCATTGAGCGAGCGGCGGACAAGACTCACAATTAATTCAAATTCGGGGACCTCGCTCTTTGCGCGAATCTGCGAAAGTTCGCGGCGAACAACATTGACAATCATTGGCCGCGGCAAATCGTAATAGCTCAGCGCATCGAGGACCTTGGTCACGGCGGGGATTTGCCGGCGCGCGCGTGATTTTATCTGGTCATGCATATCAAGGGCCGGCGACGCCGGCGGGGCGCAATTCTTCCGATCACCGTCGCGGAAGGTGTGCGCGCTTTTCGCAGGATACTCAGCACTTTCTCAAGGCTCGCTTCAGCAACGCAAAGGAGTAGTCCACCGCTAGTCTGCGCGTCGGTTAAGAGAATTCTGCGAGCCTCATCTGTACCTTGCCAGTCAACGAGGACAGTCGTCGCATGGAAATTTTGCCGGCTTCCTTCTGGGACGCAGCCCTGTTCGATAAGATCGCCAATCTCATCGCTAATCATCGGCACGGCGGCTGGATTTATATCGGCGGAAACACGACTGGCGCGGCATAATGAAACCAGATGACCAATGAGACCGTAGCCGGTGATATCTGTAGCTGCACGCACCAGGCGAAGCTCAGCCAATTCGGCGCCTACAATGTTAATTTTCGACATAAGGGCGATCACTGCTTTCTGGAGCGCGCCAGAAGCAAATCCGCGCTTGATTGCGGTAGTCGCGACGCCAGTGCCCAGCGGCTTCGTTAACACCAGCAGATCGCCGGGACGCGCATTTGCATTCGTCGTCAGACGGCGGACATCGACGATTCCGGTGACGGCCAGGCCATAAATTGGTTCGGGATTACGGATGGAATGGCCGCCGATGATCATGCATCCGACTTCGGCTGCCTTGGCAAGACCGCCGCGCAAAATGGAAGAAATCACTCTTGGTCGAACGAGATCAGCCGGGAAACCAACGATGTTCAGCGCGGTCAACGGGCGCCCGCCCATCGCGAAGATATCGGAAAGCGAATTGGCTGCAGCGATTTGTCCGTAGGAAAATGGGTCGTCCACAATGGGCGTAAAGAAATCAACCGTCTGCACGAGAGCGCGATGTCGATCCAGGCGATACACGCCGGCGTCGTCGAAAGTGTTCGAGCTGACGAGCACGTTCCGGTCTAAGGAAATGGGAAGCTGCGGCAAAACTTGTCGCAGGGCCTGTTGGCTCAACTTGGACGCTCATCCTGCGCACGATGAGAGTGAAGTGAGTTTTCGGATTTGCTCACGCGACATCGAGGTCACCTCCTTTCGAGAAAATGAAGATTAAGAGGAAGAGAAAGATTGTGCGGAGAGGATAGGAATCGAACCTACCTCGGTCCCGCTGGTGCGGAATCGACAACGGTTTTGAAGACCGCGAGGGCCACCAGGCACCCTTCACTCTCCAGATTGTGGATTGTGGATTGCGGATTGCGGATTGCGAATGATCGACAATTGGTCTTCGCGGTACAGAGCGGATTTTATTTTGCCTTCTTGATTGCGCTGACCATAGCGTCGAAATCCGGCCAGTCGCCGGTATCGAGTTTGGAATGGAGAAGTTTGCCATTGGCGCGGATCTCGAAGGCGCCCCCGCTCGAAGGGATGAGCGTGAGCGACTTGATGCGCTCGCCGAGCTCAAGAATTTTGGTCGCCAAACTGACGGCCTTCGGCGTGTAGTTTCAAACGACGCAGTATTCGATCGATACCTCGGTTTTCACCAACGAGCTCCTTTCCGACAATGAAAGTATCGATGCGATGAAATGAGGTCAAGGAATGTCCCAGGCGCATCCGCGCGCTGCCGCGCTCTCGGTAGCACACGCGTCTCGCGTGCTGGCGATGACGTCCTCGCCATCGCGAACTTCTCGTGTGAACGCAATCCAAAATCAGACGCGAAATGTCTGGAAAGTTCGTTTCGGCGGGGCGCTGAAACCAGCACGAGAGAGGCGTGCGCTACCAACTATCGGCACGCAACTGTCCGCGTTGCGTACGCACCCAGCCAAGGTCATCCGCCTTCGCTGCGCTACCGCGTGGCAGTGCGCAAGCACAGCTACAACTTAGGAAGTGTAGCCGCAGCCCGCTCCACCGGGCTGCGGCATGCTCCACTTCAGAAAGCGCGGAAACAACCGCGGCTTTTAGCCCTGAAGAAGTCTTTGGAAGCGCCGGCCCCGGCGCTTCTTACCGTGACTGTCGACGTTAGAAGGCGAAGTTGAGACCGCTGCGGACCATTCCGAAATTATTTTTCGGCCCGTCGATCACGCCAAAGGTCAAGTCGTTAGTCCAACCGACGTGCCGCGCGATTCGGAATTCGAGGCCGGCTCCGAATTGGCCGACCGATTTGGTTTCGCTACCGAAGTGATGCGTCTGGGCATGCACAGTGAACGCGTCCGATGGCCCCTGGGTGGTCAGAATATCTTTTTCGCCGCCGCCGAAAATCGCACCGACACCGGCCCAGGCGTACGGCGCGAAACGTGTGCATGGAATTGGATAGCGCAGTGTAAATGTCCCTAATAGAGCGCCAATGGTATGGTCGTGATTGATTCTCTCGCGAGTAAAAATAGGGGTCGTCGGATCCTCGAAGATATCGAAGCCGTTTTTGCTGGCATCGAGAGCGAATCCTTCAATGCCCACACCGAAGTAGCGGTGGAAAAAATATTTGATGTCGCCGCCTCCGCCCCAAGCGTGATCGCCACCAATGTAACGGTCGAAGGTGCCGAGCACGGGGTGGCCTTCACTGGTACTTTGCACGACATCGACCAACCAAAGATTAGGATTGTACTCGGTGTTGGTGAAAGCATAGGTGCCCCAGAGATTCACATTCCATTCGTTATCGCCGTACCATTGGGGGCACGGCGCCAGCGCGACCTGCTTCATTTCTTTTCCCGAATCTGTTCCCGAATAGTTATCGGCGACGCCAGCGCCAGAGTAGTAACGAAACCGCGTGGACACGGGCGCTTCGGCTTCGGCGCGTTCACTGCCGAAGAGCCAGGAAAAGGCAACAAAAACATCAGCCACAGGTGAATCGTCGGTGCAGCCGAATAAGGGTGAAATATCCACGCGAGTTTGCGACGTCGGCTTCCACGCGACGGTTGGACCGATGACGAAAATGTTCTCGGGATTACCGCGTGTGTCTTTGACGGTGAAATTTTTGTATTCCATTTCCACGCCGACTTTCAGGCGCTCGTTAGGTAAGAGGAACGGCATCAAGACGCTTTGTGAGAAGCCCCATTCGCGGCCGCGATCGCCGGTATTCTCTTTTTCGAAAAACCAGTTCATTGCCCACTCAAAGCGCTCGCCGAAGTCCTGGGCGAGAAGCAAACGAAATTCGTAGGCGTCGGGAACTTTCGGCGGGCCGCTCTCTTCCTCCTCCTCTCCAGGAGGCGGTGGCGCTTCTTCGTGTCGAATGGTACCGACGCCGAATTTATATTCCGCGAACAGTGTTGGGTTGAGGGGAATCTTGTTCCAGTCAGCGAGAGCCCATCGTGCTTCCAGACTCACTGTCTTCGCGCCGCCGCCGCCATTGAATCGTTCGAACTGCGCTTCCGCGGCAATCCCTAAACGATAGGG
>QHNF01000335.1 GCA_003218345.1 Verrucomicrobiota bacterium
TTACGCCAAGCCATGAGTGGACGCGCCCCTACTTAATTGCGGGGATGCAGGCGCCGTCCAAACGCAATTATTTCGGTGAACGCGAATCCGCGTGCGTCTTAACGTCACGTCTTTGTTTGTCCACGACGCGGCGCAATTCGCGCTCCATCGTTTTGAAAGCGTCGTGGATCACCTTGTTGAGCGGCTGGTGCGTGCCATTGTCCATCTGCCTTTCATCAGCAACGAGTTCGTGTCCCCGCGAAACGGTCACGTCGATGCGGCACCGGTACGGATTTCCTTTTTGATGCGTGTGATTGGTTTGCTCGATGGCCACGTCACAGCGGATGATGTGGTCGCAAAATCTTTCCAGCCGCGCCGCATACTCTAAAACGAGATTGTCGATTTGGTCCGATTTTTCCAGACCCCGATATGAAATCTTAACAGGCAGTTGCATAGTTGGTTGGACGAAGTCTAAACCTTGATGTTTGGGACGCGAATAAAAAAAGCCATGTCATCCTGAGCCCCGAACGCTTGCGGGGCGAAGGACCTCCCAATCAAAGCGACGAGCGTCTGGCGCTG
This sequence comes from Verrucomicrobiota bacterium, assembly GCA_003218345.1. Lineage (GTDB taxonomy): Bacteria > Verrucomicrobiota > Verrucomicrobiia > Chthoniobacterales > UBA10450 > Udaeobacter. Next base: position 559 of record QHNF01000335.1, read on the forward strand.
ATTGCGTGATCCACGAGTCCGTGTGAGGTCCCTCACTTTATTCGGGATGACAATTGTTGTGTGCACGGACAGTTCACATCTGCTGCAACGAACGAAATCGCGAAATGAGTTTCGCTGGCTCCACTTTTACCAAATCCGATTTCACATGCTCAACGATCCGTTCGCGCACAGCCGCAGGTAAAAGATCGACAATCGCCGTGTGAATTTCCGCCGGCGCGGCAAACGACCAGCCTTCTTTTCCGTTAAGGGAAACAATCTTTGTAATTTGATCGGCAAGTTCTTTCTGAATGCGCCGATCGGTTTCTGTTGCCAACCGCGTCCGCTCGGCAATGGAAGCTGCTCCCCGGTGAGCGCCTGCTCCCTCGGTCACGGGAAACCGTCCAGCCAGATCGCTTACCTTATCGATCAGTCTCCCGTGCGCGTCGGTGATGTTAAATGCCTGCACCAGTTGCAGGCTCGGTCCGCGCGTTGGGGTCTCATTCACCCGGTAAGCTTTTAAACTGCCTCGATCAGTGACGATAATCAGAGAACTCGGTGTCATAGCGAATCACTGACCAAAGATTGGCCACGCATGCAAACACGCGCTTCGCATTTCTATAAACTAATTCGTTTCTCGCAACAAGATTGCGTTTCCTGAATTTCTGCTCCGGGTCGCAGAGGCGGGCAAGCCGTGCACTATCCTATGCGGCGAGCGCGTTCTTCCTCTGCGCTCAGCGAAGGAACCTCGACATGACGCTTTTTCCACGATTCCTCGCGGGCCTGCGCTTGCGCTCCACTGACCAACTGGAACAAACAGCAAGCGCGGCCGCCAAGATCGACGTCGTCTCCGGAGGCGAATCTTTTTCGTTCGGCCAAAAAACCATCCGGATTCATTGTGTCCAGAATCAATTCCCACTCGATTTGCTCCTGGCCTGGCAGGACAAATGGGATCGGTTCATAATGAGCATTAATCAGCAGCAGGAATGTGTCGTCACGGATTGGCTCCGCTTCAAAACTGAGAACATCGCTCGTATCGCCACTCAGCAGCATGCCAATACAGCGAACGAACGGCGACGTCCATTCTTCCTCACTCATCTCGTTCCCGCCGGGATTGAACCACATCGCATCTCTGATCTCAGAGCCACGTATCCGCCGCCCCTGGAGAAATTTGGGCCGGCGAAACACGGGATGCGCCTTGCGAAAGAAAATCAGCTTTCGCGTGAACTCCAGAAACTGATTCTGCTTTTCATCGCGTGTCCAGTTGAACCAACTAATCTCGTTGTCCTGGCAATAAGCGTTGTTATTGCCATTTTGTGATCTTCCCCATTCGTCTCCCCCAGCGAGCATCGGCACTCCCTGGGAAAGAAAAAGTGTGGTCAGGAAATTCCGCCGTTGCCGTTCGCGCAACGCATTGATTTGTGGATCTTCGGTTTGGCCTTCCGCGCCGCAATTCCAGGATTGATTGTTGTTGTCCCCGTCATTGTTTCCATCGCCGTTCGCCTCGTTGTGCTTTTTGTTGTAGCTGACCAGGTCCTGCAGCGTGAAGCCATCGTGCGCCGTGACGAAATTAACGCTCGCGTACGGCCGCCGCCCATCGTGCTGGTATAGATCGGGGCTGCCGGTGAGTCGGTATCCCATCTCGCCAATACGGCCCTCATCACCTTTCCAAAAACTGCGGATCGTGTCTCGATATTTGCCGTTCCATTCCGCCCAAAGCACAGGAAAATTACCAAGTTGATAGCCGCCCTCGCCAACATCCCATGGCTCCGCGATGAGCTTCACCCGCGAGAGCACCGGGTCCTGGTGAATGGCCTGAAAGAACGCGTGCAGCTTGTTAAAGCCTTCGTGATCACGGGCCAGACTAACAGCAAGATCGAAGCGGAATCCATCTACGTGCATTTCCAGGACCCAATAACGCAAGCTATCCATCACCAACTGGAGCGTCCGGGGATGCAGCAGGTTAAACGTATTGCCCGTGCCGGTGAAATCCAGATAGAACCGCGGGTTGTCCGGTTGCAACCGGTAATAAGCGAT
>QHNF01000341.1 GCA_003218345.1 Verrucomicrobiota bacterium
ATTCAGGGGTTTGTCAAAGATGCAAAAGGCGAACCGATTAAAGGCACAGACGTTCGGATCGAATCGCGAGACGGCAAACAGGTGTTCAGCACAGCTAAGACCGATACAATGGGCCGCTATATTTCACAGGGACTGCAACCGGGCGTTTACCGGGTAACATTGCTTGTGAATGGCGCGGTCAAGGCGTCGATCATGAACACGCAGACCAAGGCGAATCAACCGACTCAGCTAAATTTCGAGCTCAAGCCACCGTCCCAAGCAGGTAATATTGCAAAGGGCGGAAAGCGCATGGTATGGGTGCCATCTCGTACTGGGAGCCATATCGGCGGTAATTGGGTCGAAGTCGACGACGGGGGAAAGGCGCATTCCGGTTCCAACATTCAGACAGTCACCGCTCGTAATTGGTAATTTTTCAAACGGCTATGACGAAGCGACGACCAAAATCAAGGGTCGTACCTGGTATGTCTCGTTGAAGAAACGCTTTTAAAACTTAGAGCGCTCCGCGCAATCGCGAATTTTCCCCAGTCCCAGAGCATCGCGGCGAGGCGCTGCAATCAGCACGCGAGGCGCATGCGCTCCCAAACTAGAGTCTTTCAGTAATTATTTTCGGAACTTCGCCTCGTTTCCCTGTAGGAACCACGATGGAGGCGGAGGAAAAGGTGTCTAGCTTCAACCCTGCGACACGCCTTTACAACCGACAGTTGCTCGAGATTAAGCAATCATCCCCTCGTGCTAAGAATTTTTGCGAATATTTTGGGAACTTTGCGTTTTCTTTCCTGTAGGAATTTGTTAGGAGGCCCTGAAGATGCACACATTGAACCCTCAATGAAAAACACATCCCCCATTTTGACTTTGTTGTTTTGCCTCACATTTGTGAGTGGCGTTGCAGCCCAGGTCGGCGGCACTTGGCAAACCCTGGCGCCGATGCCCACTGCCCGCCAGGAACTCGCTACCGCTGCCTTGAACGGCAAGATTTACGCGATCGGCGGCTATGACAGCTCCGGCACAAAGACAAACATAGTCGAAGTTTACGATCCTACCACGAACACGTGGACTTCGGCGCATCCGATTCCCGTTGCCTTGCACCACAATTGCGCGGCGGTCGCGGCCGGTAAGCTCTATAGCTTTGGTGGACCTTCGACGCAGACGTTCGTTTATGACGAGCTGAATGATTCTTGGTCAGCTGTTGCATCGATGCTTTTTTTCCAAGTCCTAAGCCCTGCTGTTGGCGTATTTAACGACAAAATCTATGTTGCCGGAGGCGTCTCAGGAGGCAGGGGCAATACAAAGCAGAATTTAGTCGAAGTCTATGATCCAGTCGCAAACACCTGGACCGCTTTGGAACCGATGAAGGTTGGGCGAAATCACTGCGGCGGCGCTTTTATCGACGGCAAGTTCTATGTCGTCGGTGGGCGACGGGTTACTCGAGCTCTGGATGCAAACGAGGTTTATGATCCGCAAACGAATACATGGGCGGATCAGGCTCCGCTGCCGACGCCGCGTGCGGGCATCGGGGTGGCGGCGGTTAACGGGGAAGTCTTCGTCTTTGGCGGCGAAACGCTTAATCCGAGTGGTGGCGGCGAGGTCCACGGTGAGGTCGAAGTCTTCAACCCCGCGACCAACACTTGGCAGAGCTTGTCACCCATGCCAACCCCGCGTCACGGCATCTTTGCGTCGGTGATAGGCAACAACATCTTCCTTCCAGGTGGCGGTATTGTATCGGGAATCGGCCCAACAAACGTAAACGACGTATTCATTGTCTCGCCGTAGGTCGCCTGGCGCAATGTCTTGAACTCCTGTTACACGGTCATGCGCAAGGAATTGGCGCGTTACCGGGGCAAGGAAACCAACGCAACGGGCGACGGCTTTTTCGTGACCTTTGACAGCCCCGCACGGGCAGTCATGAAGCCAATCCCCATAACGAGGCGGAGAGGCACCGGAGCCCATTGCACCCACAGATTGTTTTTTCGCAACATCGTTGATCGAATTGGTAAGACTACTTCGCTAATCTCTTCGCCAGAATATTTCTTTTCACTCCATCCCGTATTTTGTGCTTACCCTCCCTGCTGGAGAACTTTTACGACCTTCTCGATCGTGTTCCAATTACGAGTCGTCGCTGCGACGCCAAATTTTTTCTCGATCTTGCCAAGAATAGCTGATCGCCTTCATCTGCCGACGATACAGACCGAGAACGAATCGGTCTTGGATCGCAATGATCTTCAGCAACCAGTCCTTATCCGACGGCAGGACAGAGAGGAAGACAAGACGGCGAGGGAAGTCGTTTGGTCCGACCGCTCTGGCGGAAGGCTGCATTGCAGCATCTTCAAGGTCGCAGCGTACTCTCTGACGCTTCTAAAACTGCGGCGGTATACCTCGTTTGAGCCGGTCTTCGCTCAGAACATCTTGCGTCCCGAGGTTGCGTGCCGCTCCCTTTCACACTAGAATTATAACGTTATAAAGGGCGATTTGATCCAAAACGGCGAAGCTGCGAAGCGGGCGTTGAGTCAATTGCGCTTCTTTGCTGAGATTCAAAGCAAAGTTTTTTGGGAACTTGGCCTTTTGTTTCCTGTAGGAACTAATGAATCACTATGTTTACTAAATCATTACAGATTGGATTATTGGGGTTGGTTCTTTGTGCTACGAGCGCCTGGGCAGCGACATCGTCTATTCAGGGGATCGTCAAGGATGCAAAAGGGCAACCGATTAAAGGCGCAGACGTTCGGATCGAGACGAAAGATGGCAGCAAGTTGATCAAAACCGTCAAGACAGATGCAAACGGTCGCTACGTTTCCGATGGTCTGGCCGTAGGAGTTTACCGGGTAACGTTGGCAGTGAATGGCGCGGTAAAGGCTTCGATCATGAATACGAAAACGAAGGCCGATCAGCCGACCCAACTGAATTTTGATTTGAAACCCGTGGCAGCGTCGCAGGCAAGCGCAGGAGCAAAAAAAGGAAAGCACATGGTCTGGATGCCCGCGACGGTGGCCGCTGGGTCGAAGTTCCCGACGGTGCCGCCGAACCGGGCGCTTTGAACGTGAAGAGGGCTAGCGCCGAAGAATTAGAGCGAGCGCAGCGCAGCGCAGGCAACCCCAACCAGCCCTAAAATATACATATCCGTAAGAAGATTGGCGCGCGCAATACGGGCTGGGACACAACAGCTACAGCTCCATCGCCTACTCCTTAGAAGTCTGGATACTCTAGTGTGCGCTGCCCTCGCAGGCGTCGCATTGAGCGATGCCAGACCTCAAGCAGTTGTCCGCTGACGACAGCGGACGCCACAACCGTGCAATTTTCAAACCGACGTTTGCGTCGCCGCAAACAACGCTTTCACCGATTCGCGCGAAAGGACAACAATTGTAAACACCCCGAGGATTGTTCCGAATGGAATGAAGAGACATTCG
>QHNF01000338.1 GCA_003218345.1 Verrucomicrobiota bacterium
TCGGCGGGGCTAATGACACTCGGCAGAGCCAGGACAGCGGAGCGCTGTTCTCCAATCCAGCGGTCGCCAATTTCCCTTGTCTCTCTCGGCGGCGGCAAAACTCGCCAGTTCTCCGGCAACTTTCTTGCTGGGAATCGTTCAGTGAGGCTGTCCGGCCATTCCAGGTGGAATGCCTTATATTTTTCGTTGGGAGAAAACGGCTTGTTATGGACAAAGACTTCAAGCGCTGCAGTCGATTGATGGTCGCTTACGTAAATGACGCGAACGTTCCGGGAGTTCCATCGTCCGCCGTAACGCCAGGCGCCTTCACCAGAAAACGCCAGCGGTGCCTCGCTCTGTAGAACGATACGCCAAGCTGAACCCATTGGGTCTTAGGAATAGACCCCGTACTTCATTCGGCCTAACAAGTTCTCAACTTCGCGCGCGCCTGCCTCGGTCCTTGCATAATCAAGAGGAACAGCGCCACCCAAGCCGTACTGTGGATGTTTCAACCAAGCTCGCGCCTTTTCAATGTCGCCGAACAGATCCGTGGCTTGCCTGAGCAATCGCGAGAAGCGAACCACCTTGTCCGATTCGTCAGGCGACAACCGCCCAGCCGCTTTGCGCCGCTGTAAAGTGGACCGCGAAATGGAGAGTTTTGCTGCGAGCTGCTCAAACGGCATGCCGATGTTGTTTTGCAAACTCTGCAATTCAGAGAAACGCAGCCCCTTCTGAATCCGATGGATCAGTTCGGCCGGATGCATTGGCTTTTCACTTAGCGCCTTTTTTTCGAGAGTCGCCGTTTTCATAAATTGTTGCTCTGATGCAATTGACACAATCTGGTGAGTCAATTGAGTAAAATCAAGGATTCTTATTTATTTTGGCAAATTATGTCCGTCCTCTTCAAGCGCCCTGCCTGTAGTTGTAGGGCAAGCGCATCGCTTGCCGAACTTGCCAAATTTATGGTCGGCCAAGCGAACCGCAGGCCTTACAATTGGTTTGATTGCGCAAATAATTCGCGGGTAGCGGATCAGGCAGCAACTTGATCGAGAACAGAGCGCAGCTCGTGGAAATCCACCGGCTTTACCAGGTGAAAATCGAATCCTGCTTCTTTGCCGCGCCGGATGTCTTCGTCGGTGCCAAATCCAGTGAGGGCGACCGCTTTCACCGCTTGTTTTCGTTTTGCTTCGGTGATCACGTCGTAGCCAGTTCCATCGGGAAGACCAATGTCGCATAGGACGACGTCGAATTTTTGCGAAGCCATGATTTCCAGCGCGTTTTTGGTATTGTCCGCGACCGAAATTTCGTGACCAAAATAAGTGAGCAAGCGCGACAAGGTATATCGCGTGTCTCCGTGGTCTTCCACCAGCAGAATGCGCAACGGTTTTACTGACTTTTGTGTAGCTTGAGAATCCAAGCCGCTCTTTTCGGCTTGGTTCGCGACCGCGTCAAACGTCACTTTGAACGTGCTGCCATAACTTCGGCCTCGGCTCTGCACTTCGATTGCACCTTTGTGAAGATCGACAAGATGCTTGGAGATAGCCAGACCCAGGCCCAAGCCGCCAAACTGACGCGAGACGGAAGGATCACCCTGCACGAACGGCGCGAAGAGCGACGTTTGTCGCCGGAGCTCGATTCCGATCCCATTATCGATGATTGCGAACTGAAAGCGGCCATCATTGTCGTTCGAGGTTACAATGTCGATCTTTCCGCCGGGTGCGGTGAATTTCACAGCATTGTTGATCAGGTTCCAAAATACTTGCTGGATGCGGACTGGATCGGCCCAGACGTGGTGCTGGTTCGCGCTCAACCTAACGGAAAGCTTCAGCTGCCTGTCCGCGACATCCGTTTTCGCGATCTCGATCGCATCACGAACAAGCGCGTGTGCGTCAATGCGGTCAAAGTGCAGTTCGAGCTTGCCGCGGGTAATCCGGGTGAGATCGAGTAGATCGTCGATCAGTCGCGCCTGCAATTTCACGCTCCGCTTAATTACGTTCACGTCCTCAGCGAATTCGGGCGGAAACTTTGCTGCATTATTCGCCAGATAATCGGCTGCTGCCAGCGCCGGCGTGAGTGGGGTGCGCAGTTCGTGGCTCAGTGCTGCTAGGAAATCGTCCTTGGCTTTGCTCGCCTTTTCCGCCGCGATCTTTGCCGCTTCGATTTCGCGGCTGCGAATTTGATCGGTGATATCGCGGGTGACTTTAGAAAAACCACGAATCTCGCCCACACGATCGCGCAGCGCCGTGAGTACAACTTCCGCGTGGAAGGTCGATCCATCCTTGCGAACGCGTAATCCCTGATCGCAGATTCGTCCTTTGCGCGCTGCTTCGCGCAGGTTGCGCTGCGGTTTTCCGGCCGCAACTTCCTCCGCTGTGTAGAAACACGCGAAGTTCTTTCCGATAATCTCGTCGGCTGCGTATTGCTTGATTTTTTGAGCGCCTGAGTTCCACGTCACCACGTTCCCTCCCGGATCGAGCATGTAGATGGCGTAATCTTCCACGCTATCCACCAGGGTGTGGAACTGCTCTTCGGTTTGCTGCAAAGCAGACTGGCTCGATCGATCGTCGCTCATCTAGATGGTCGCGAGGGCAAATTCTCCATCTGAATCGGGTCGCCCTTCTAGTTCGGTTCCCTGCTTCGGCTAATGTCGCAGCCGAAAGCCGCTTTTCAAGATATCAGCCTTTAAACCTGTCTACAGGATTTTCTCGCGTCCGTGGGGCTTTGCCAGATCAAGCGCGGGTCCAATTGGGACGACCCGTGTCGGATTAATTTGCGTGTGCGTCATATAATAATGGCGCTTGATGTGATCGAAGTTGACCGTGTCGGCGATGCCTGGTTGCTGATACAAATCCATCAGGTAACCCCGCAAATTCGGGTAATCGATGATGCGCCGCAGGTTGCACTTGAAATGGCCGTGATA
>QHNF01000339.1 GCA_003218345.1 Verrucomicrobiota bacterium
CGCAGATTAAGTTTGGAGAATTCTTTTTCAAAGTATGCGGAGTGTTCCTGCCACGCCGGATCGCGCGTGAGCGGCGCAAGCGGGGAATCCTCGGGCACAGGCATTCCCGCCAGAAAGCGCGCGATATCGTTGGGGCCGGCGACCGTAGCAATAGCACGAGGCGCGATCTGTGGATTCTCGTGTGCGGAAATGCCGAGCGCGGTTGCAAGGGCTACCATCACAGACAACGCCCCACATGTCTTCCACGGCGGATTCGTCCTCCAGCGATCTTGTAACTTAGGAAGGTGGAAGCGCTCGTGTTTTGGAGTGCGCGGAAATGTCCGCGCTTTTAAAAGCGGCGACATGTCGCCGCACTCCAAAAATCGCCAGTTTGTTTTCATGCGGAGTGATGGCGGCGTTTTCCCGCGCAAAGGGTTGTAACACAAGAGGTAAATCAGCATCCAGATCGTGATCAGCGAAAATACAATTGGCGGGAGCGGATAGCCCCAAACCCGATACGGCCGCCTGATTTCCGGATGCGTGAAACGGAGCACGATCACGCCGATCACAGCCAGCAGCGAGCAAATCAACAAACTGAATTGAGTGTAGCGGACGACGTCTTCAAAACTTCGGGTTAGCAAAAGGAGATTTACGATGAGCAGTTGCAGAATAATCGCGTTTGTCGGGATGCCCTGCTTGTTTTTGTGGCCAAGCAAACGCAACAACCAATGATCTTCGCCCATCGACATCGTCACGCGCGGACCGATCCAGGTCATCGAGCTGACGGTTGAAATCAGACCGAGGCAAATGACGGCGCCAACAAGCCTGCCGCCGTTCGCGCCGAAGATATGCTTGCCGGCGATTAAGCCCACCTCGAGTTGGCCGCGCATTTCCTCTTGCGGGGTAGTCGCCAGAAAAATCGCATTCAGGAAGACATAAGCCGCAATGACGATGAGCGTTCCCGCGAGCAACGAGCGCGGAACGTTCTTCTCCGGTTGCTTGACCTCACTGATGATGTAGCTCGATGCGTTCCAGCCCGAATAGGAATACATGACGTAAACCAGCGCGACCGCGAACGCGCCGCTGAAGATCGACATCGTATCGCCGGCCTGCGGCAAAAACGTGATCCCCTGTTTTGGTTCGACGATAAATCCAGCTGCAATGAGCGCACCGATCAAGAGCAGCTTCACGATTGTCCAAAGATTTTGGAACGCGCCGCCGAGGCGCAGGTTCGCGAGATGGAAAAGCGCCACGGCCCAGACGATTGCGAAGGAGAGCACGACGGGCGAACCAAAGCCGAAAACGCCGTTGAAATACTTCCCAAATGCCATGGCGGCGAGCGCGATGGGCGCAGCGAAACCGACTGTCGCGGAAACGAAACCTGCCATGAATCCGAGCGCCGGATGGTAAATCTGCGAGAGAAAATGATATTCGCCTCCAGAGCGCGGCAGCGCGGCGCTTAGCTCCCCATAACAAAGCGCGCCACAGAGCGCGGCGCCGCCACCGACGACCCAAAGCATGACCAGGGCAAAACCTGAGTGAATTTCCAGTAGTTGAAAACCGAGGCTCGTGAAGATGCCGGTGCCAATGATGTTGGCAATCACGATGGAGCACGCCGTCATGAAGCCGACGGTGCGTCTGGAGCCCGCAGATTTCACGGACACATCCTGCGCAATGGTGGTCATCGTTGGATTGACAGTCCCGAAATTATCCATGCCCGCGAGTAGTTTTGGAGTGGCATTCGAGTTCATATTACTGAACGGGCTCACGCCGCAGAGTTATCTCTCCAGTTCTCCCGAGTTGTCAGAAGTCATTCCCGGCATCACTTTGAAAGCGGCATGAACCCATATCCCAAGCTCTCCATTGAAACGGCCACTCAACTCGCACTCTTTGTTGCTAATCGTCCCGGGGCGCTTGCGCGCGTGTGTGACGCGCTGGCCAACGCAGGAATCAACATCCACGCGCTCGCTACTTCCGACACAGTCGATCACACAGTCGTGCGCATGGTAGTTAGTGATCCCACCAAGGCCCTCATGCTTTTGGGCGAAGCTGGCGTGCTCGCGCTCGAGACCGAAGTGCTGATGATCGAAACGGCGAGTCAACCAGGCGTGCTTGCCAAAATCGCCGAGCGCCTCGCGGAGGCGGAAGTGAATATCGAATACACTTATCTTGCAGGCAGCGCGGGAGCGGAAAAGGGCCTGATCATTCTGCGACCATCCGATATAGAAAAAGCCAAGACCGTCCTGCACGAATTGTGACAATGGCCCAGCTTTAACAAGGAGCGGCGGTCTCCGGTCCGCCGTTCGCTAGTAAAGGAACGGAATCAGCCGCTTCGTTCGTTTTATATACGAGCGGTAATTTTCACCCGAACGCGTTAATCAACGCGCGTCCTTCGATGCGAATTCGCTATAGAAACGCATCGACAAGCTGAAACGCCGTAGAGGTCGATGAACTTATGGACGAATCTCGATTATCGTGCCGTCCGGCGTGACGCGCCAGAGTTCTTCGATCTCCTCGTCGGTAAGCGCGATGCAGCCGATCGTCCAATCCTTCCAACGATGGAAGGCGCCGATCCAACCGAATCCGTTTCGAATTCCGTGAATCATGATGTCAAAGCCGGCGGAGACACCGCGTTCTGCGGCGCGTGCGCTATCATCATCCGACGGATAGGAAATATGCAGAGCAAGATGGAAGCTGCTTTGTTCATTGCGGCTATCGATCTTGTAAATTCCTTCGGGCGTTCTCATGTCTCCTTCTTCTCGCTTCGGTCCGACTGGGTTGCGGCCCAGCGCGACGCAATAGGTCTTGAGATGTTTGCCATTGCGAAAGATTGACAATTTCCTCGTCGCTTTTTCGACAATGATCCGATCGATCGTCGTTGCGGCAGGTATCGCAGGCCGATTGTCGTGCGCATAGAAGTAAAGGGCCAGCGGCAGCGCAAAAATAGTGATGCAGGCCAGGATGATCTTGCGGTTCACATTCGTGAGTGTTTGCGACTCTGCCAGAAACGCAATAGCGATGAACGGCAATTTCCGTACCGCCGAGCTTCTACGCGAAGATCTCCACGGTTCGTGATTGCCAATGCGGAATCCATGCTGGATAAATGCGCGGCGCGTTTATGACTCCGGTAAAGACTTGGCTCGGTTATCCCTACCCTCTGGGCGCCACGTGGATGGGCAACGGCGTCAACTTCGCCATTTTTTCCGAGCACGCCACCGCTGTTGAACTTTG
>QHNF01000347.1 GCA_003218345.1 Verrucomicrobiota bacterium
TAAGCGTCGTGTCGCGGGAAAAGCAAAGCCCGCATTTTCAAACGGTCTTCGCGACCGGCGTAAAGTGAACGCCAGAGCTCATTCGCCTGTCAATATTGTCGGAGCGGAGCTATAGTTCCCGACTAACCCAAATTTGTAGCCATGACCGGCTTCTTCGATGAAGTGAAGCGGCGCAAGGTCTACCGCGTGGCGGCAGCCTACATCATTGCTGCTGGAGGTGCGATTCAGCTGGCGTCGGCCTCATTCCCGGCCTGGGAATTGCCAAACTGGGCGCTGCGTCTGGTGATCGTCCTGCTACTTATCGGGTTCCCAATCGCACTCATTCTCGCATGGGCTTTTGATGTCACTCCGGAGGGCATTCGAGCGGCTCCCAGTGTGGCTGTGCCAAGAACACACCGTCGTCGTAACATGATCATGCTTGTCGCGACTGGGGTGATCATTTCCGCTGCTGCGGGATTCTTTCTGCTGCCTCGGGTCGCCGCGCACAAGATCGATAAATCGATTGCGGTGCTGCCGTTTGAAAACCGAAGCGACGAAAAAGAGAATGCCTACTTTGCGGACGGCATTCAGGATGACGTGCTCACGAATTTGTCTAAAATCGGTGACCTTAAAGTGATTTCACGCACCTCGGTCATGCAGTATCGCGGCAAGCCCACAAACGTTCGCGAGATCGGTAAAGCGCTCGGCGTTTCCAATATTCTCGAAGGCAGCGTGCGTCGCTCTGGAAACAAGGTGCGAGTGAACGTGCAGTTAATTGATGCGAATACCGACGAGCATGTTTGGGCGAATGATTACGATCGCGATGTGACTGATGTTTTTGCGATTCAAAGTGATCTGGCGCAAAAGATCACCGAAGCTCTCCAGGCCAAGCTCTCGCCTGCGGAAAGATCGCAAGTGACGCGCAAACCTACGGAAAATGGTGAGGCCTATCTTGCTTTCGTTCAGGCGAATAATCTTGCAGGCGCGTTTCAGGATTTCGAGCGACTTAAACAGAGCGAGCAACTCTATGAGCGCGCGGTCGAACTGGACCCAAACTTTGCCCTCGCGATTGCGCGCTACTCGAGATTGGAAAGCTGGATCGTGCACGACCGAGAAAATACACCAGCCCGGCGCGAAAAGGCGCGTTCACTCGCCGAGCGCGCTTTGCAATTGCAGCCAGACCTGCCGGAAGCGCATTTGGCTTTGGGATTCTCCTATTACTACGGCGATCAAAACTACGACGCGGCACTGCGAGAATTCGAAATTGCGCGTCGTGGATTGCCTAACGACGCGGGAGTTTATATGGCGATCGGCTCGATCCAGCGCCGGCAAGGGAACTGGGCGGAGTCCAGTGCAAATCTGGAGAAAGCGGCGTCCCTTAGCCCGAAGGATGCCTGGGTTCTGCAAAATCTCACTTACAATTACGAGATGCTGCGAAATTACGATGCAGCAAACAAGACTATCGACCGCGCACTCGCATTGGATCCGACTGCGATGGAGCCTTTAGGGGTCAAGTCGAAGCTGGCTATCGCGGAGAAAGGTGATTTCAGTGTCGCAGAGAGGGCGTTTGAAAGCCTCAAATCAATTCGAATGCCGAACGAGCAGAAACTTAAGACTGCCGATGCGCGTACAGACGTCTTTCTCATGGAGAGAAGGTACATGGAGGGGTTGCGCGAGGCAGAAAGCCTCCCGGACGACCAGCTCGCAAGCTATCCTCGGGGCCTGTGGAGCAAGTATTATTATATCGGCTTTGCACGCAGAGCACTCCACGATGAGCCCGGAGCGCGAGCGGCTTTCCTGAGGGCGAAGAGCGCCGCTGAAGAACAACTCAAATATAGCCCCGACGACGCCAAGCTACGCATCCAGTTGGCAAAAGTGCTCGCGTTTGTTGGCGAAAAAGATCCCGCGCTGGCGGAAGCGCTACGTGCGAGTGAGTTGCAGCCCGAAAGCAAGGACGCCGTTGACGGGCCGGAAATTACAGAAGGTGTGGCCCAGGTCTACACCATTCTTGGCGACAACGACCGGGCGATCGAAATTCTGGATGGACTGTTGAATCGGCCGAGCTACGTCACTGTGCAGGGTCTGAAAGTCAATCCGATTTGGGACCCGCTGCGAAGCGATCCGCGCTTTCAGGCATTGATCGACAAGCACGACGCGCAAGCTTAGCGGCTTCTCTTTTCACTGCCGGCAACAGCCATTATCGGGAACGACTCAAAAAAATTCGCAAAGAGAATGACCACCATGCGAAGTGAATGGCGCGCTTCATTTTCGTGTCTATATTTCCGCCGTTGAACTATAACCCGGTCGAATCCAAATCTATTGCTATGGACGGCTTCTTCGAGGAAGTGAAGCGGCGGAAGGTATATCGCGTGGCGGCGGCCTACATCATCGCTGCCGGCGGCATTATACAACTGGCATCAGCCGCGTTTCCGGCATGGGAATTGCCGACCTGGGCTCTGCGTCTGGTGATTGTGCTGTTACTGGCCGGTTTTCCGATCGCCTTGATCCTCGCCTGGGCTTTTGATGTAACACCGCAAGGCATTCGAACCACACCGAGCGTAGCTGCGCCCAGAACACACCGCCGCCGCAACGTAATTATGCTCGTTGTCACCGGTGTGATCGTCTCTGCAATTGCGGGATTTTTTCTCCTCCCCCGTATTTCTTCCGCGCGGAAGATCGACAAGTCGATCGCTGTCCTTCCTTTCGAAAACCTGAGCGA
>QHNF01000348.1 GCA_003218345.1 Verrucomicrobiota bacterium
TCACATGGCAAGATCGACAACGACAAGGTCGATGTGTATGCGCGCGAAGCGTTGAAGCCATTCGAGAACAGCAGCGGCGAAAATCCGTACTCGGTGCAACGCGATTTGCAGGAAGTGATGCAGCAGAATGTCGGGATCGTGCGTGATGAAGGCGAAATGCGATCGGCGCTCGATCATTTGAAAACATTTTGGGAACGCGCGGCGCGTGTGGGAGTCACAGGCAATCGTGATTTCAATCCCGGCTGGCACACCGCGCTGGACCTAAAAAATCTGCTCACCGTCTCCGAAGCGATTACGCGCGCGGCGCTGGAGCGCAAGGAAAGCCGGGGCGCGCAATTCCGCGAAGATTGTCCGGAGAAAGATGAGCGCTTTTCGAAAGTAAACACTTTGATACGAAAAGGCGAAGGCGGCGGGATGGATGTTCTATTGGAACCGTTGCCGGAGATGCCGGATTATTTGAAACAGATTATTGAGGAGATGAAGTGACATTGCGTCATAGCAGCAGAGGATTGGATAGCGGACGCGTCTCGCGTTGCTGGCGATGGTGTCCCGCCATCGCGAACTTTTCCTGTGCGTTGCATTCGCGCGACGTTCCGAGCGAAATGGCTTTGCAAATCAAAGAAAAGTTCGTTGCGGCGAGAGGCCGCAACCAGTATGCGGGACGGGTGGGCTACCCGGCGGAAATGCTCCATCGCATATTATGACAACGGCGACGTTCAAAATCTGGCGCGGTGATGCAAAGGGCGGCGCCTTCCGCGATTACACGACCGAAGTTTTAGAAGGAATGGTTGTCCTTGATGCAGTGATTCAGATTCAGTCCGCGCAGGCCAACGATCTTGGGTGCCGATGGAACTGCAAAGCGGGCAAATGCGGATCATGCTCGGCCGAAGTGAATGGAATGCCGAGGCTCATGTGTATGACGCGATTGAGTGAGCTTCCGTTAGAAAAGCCAGTGACAGTCGAGCCCATGAAGGCGTTTCCGATCATCAAAGATTTGATCACCGACGTTTCATGGAATTTTCGGGTAAAGAAAAAGATCAAGAAGTTCAAGCCGCGTCCGCCCGATGCGCCAGACGGAACCTGGCGAATGCAGCAGGAGGACATCGATCGTGTGCAGGAATTTCGAAAGTGTATCGAATGTTTTCTTTGCCAGGATGTTTGCCATGTTCTCCGCGACCACCAGATGCATGACAAGTTTATCGGGCCACGTTTCCTCATTCACGTCGCCGCGCTGGAGATGCATCCGCTCGATTCGGAAGATCGTATTGAGGAATTGCGAAATGCGCAGGGGATCGGTTACTGCAACATCACAAAGTGTTGCACGAAAGTTTGTCCAGAAAGTATTGAGATCACAGACAATGGGATCATTCCGCTAAAAGAACGCGTCGTGGACGAGTTTTACGACCCGCTTGGTTGGGTTTGGAGGAAGTTAAAGCGATTGAGCGATAAACGGTTGAAGCGATGAAGCGGCCTTTACGCGGAATTTTTATGCTTCAACGCTTTAACTCTTCAACGGTTCAACGAATCCCATGTCCGATCTGAAATCGCTCCACAAGGACGCCATTCCCGCCGCGCTGGAAAAAGCGGAGCGGTATCGGTTGCTCAACGAACCGGGCGAGGCGGAAAGCATCTGTCTCGATATTCTGCACGTCGACTCCGAAAATCAGCAGGCGATCATCACTCTTTTGCTGGCGTTGACCGATCGTTTTGAAAAGGGCTACGGCGTCAGCGATACACAAGCGAAGGAATTGCTGTCTCGAATAACAACCGAATACGAACGCGCTTATTACACTGGAATCTTCAACGAACGGCGAGCTAAAGCGAAGTTGAGGCAAGGAACGCCTGATTGTCGGTTTCAAGCATACGAGTTGTTTCGCGAAGCGATGACCTGGTTTGAGAAAGCAGAAGCGGTCCGTCCGCTCGGCAATGATGACGCGTTGTTGCGCTGGAATACTTGCGCGCGAATCATTGAACGAAACAAGCTTGTGCCACGCCATGAGGAAGAACCAATCGAATTTCTGCTCGAGTAAATTTGTAGGGCGTTCTGTGTCAGACGCCATTCATGGTTCGGCGTTTCACAGAAACGCCCTACAATTACACAATTGCCCCGCCGCAGGTTGAGCCAGCGCCTGCGGTGCATCCAAAACAATGATCGCCGGTCATAATCTTTCGATTGTCAATCTTCTCTGGATCGATATCCCACAAAAACGTCGTTTTGCTTCCGCCGTTGCCGGACCACTGCATTCCAAGCTGTTGATTAAAATCGCAATCGTAAACTTCGCCGCGCCAGCCGACGCTGATCGTGTTGCGGCACATGAGCCCAGCGATGGTCGCGGGGTTAAACGCGCTGACCAGGAGTTGCATGTACTCCTGGAGTTTATTGTTACGCCGGAGATAGCTCGCGAAGCGGCCGATCGGAAGATTTGTAATCGTGTAGAGTTTATTAAACACAACGCCAAACTGCTTTTTGAGTTCGCGTTTGAAATCGGCTTCCAATTCAGCTTGTGGTGGCGGCAGAAACGCGCCGACCGGATTGTAAACGAGATGCAGCGGCAATTCCGGGTCGGTCCCGTAGCCTAACGAATTCAAAAGTTGCAGCGCCTTGATGCTCCCTTCAAACACGCCGTGGCCCCGCTGCGCATTTACGTTGGCCGGCGTGTAGCAGGGCATCGAAGCGATGATCTCGACCTCATTGCGCGAGAGAAATGCGGCGAGATCTTTGTAAGCTGGCTCG
>QHNF01000007.1 GCA_003218345.1 Verrucomicrobiota bacterium
GCGACGCTGGATAGCCGGGCAATATTCCGATGTGCATACCCACTCCATCTTCCGTCAAACGCAAGAACCATTTCATCGAAGCGCCGGCGAAATGTGTGCCGCTGGGAGCGGAATCGATACGGGCGCTGACCCCGCCGCGCACCACGCGGCCCGAACCGTCTACGAAGTCGCCGTATAGACTGGAGTGATGATTCGGATCTTTCTCAAGCACGCGCATGTGGCCCCTGGGCGATTCGTGTCCGCGTCTGCCAGACGAAATCGGACCATCGGCGACGATTTGATCTCCGATCATGAGGTAAGCCCGCTGCTTCGGAATCGAAACGACGATGCGCGTGTTGTCCGGCGTTGCCTCATTGAGCACAGATTGATTCACTTTCAGCGAGTCCTGCTTGCGAATGAGATCGGACGCCTTCCGCATGGTTTGCGACGCCGGCTTTTGTTGTGGCGTCGGTCTCGGTCCAAAAAGACGTATCTGAGCGCTGACAGAACATGCAAGAACAGCCATTAAAGTCACGGGAATGAGTATCGGAAACCGCATAAATTAGGCGCCACTGTAGCTTGTTACGCGCCGAATCCAACCCGATAACCATCGCGATTCGTGTCGTCCGGCCGGAGCGTTTTGCACGCGGCGAATCAAAACCGCCTTTGCTGCCTGAGCAAATTCGGCAACTGCTGCGGCATCAGAATCGCCATGCATGGCTGCGAGCACCTGAAGCAAGCCCCATCCCTGACCTTGATAACGCTCCGTATGCAGGACGCCTTCCCCCTTAAAGTTCACATAATCGACAAGGGGGTAATATCCCTGTGGAGTTCGCGCCATACGTTCGAATTGTTGCTGCACGTTGGCCCGATCATGAGGCGCCGCTTGGGCCAACATTTTAGGCAGCGCGCTTTGTAACCGGGCAATGAGGAATTCTGCCTGAAGATCAATGGTATCGGCGAGAAACTGGCGCAATTGATTCATTGTCACTGTGTGTTGGGCTCGAAGAAACTCTGCCCGCGAATTCCACGGACATGGCTGGTCGCCGACACCCAAAAAAAGAGGTGGCAATTTAGCGCCGCGACTTGAGATGAAGCTCACGAGTTTGGGAAAACTTTCCTCGAACGGGCCGCGCCGGCCTCTCGGGTACCAGATGAAGTGGCCGATGCCAAGGGATGCGAAGTCTTCGCCTTCATTCCATGCAGTGAGGCCGGTGATGGTTCCGTTGCATTCATTTTGCCAGATTCTTTTCCCGATCCTCAGAACGTCAGAATGTGAGAGATTGATTGCACAAAGCGGATGGGGCCAGGTGGCAATCGACGTGGCAAGGAGCAGGGCGAGTAACGAAGGAGAGCCCCCAAATCGACAGCGGTGCTGTTTTCTTGACGGGCGGCGTTTATCCATTAGCGTGCCACTTTCTGCGGCGATTAATCGAATCAAATTCGCTCGGAAAATACCAACTTATGAAACATCTTATCCTCATTTTCAGCGCATCCTTACTTGCATTGCCTTTGTTTGGGCAAGAGAAATCAATCCAACTCAAAGACCAGAAAGACAAGGTCAGCTATAGCATCGGCATGAATATTGGATTCAACCTCAACCGGCAGAACGTGCAGATCAATCCTGAAGCGCTAACCGCCGGCATGAAAGATGCAATTGCTGGCAAACCGCAGCTTAATCCCGACCAGGTGAAGGAGATTATGGCGGCATTTGAAAAAGATATGGAACAAAAACAGAAGGAAGCCGGGGCGAAGAACGCTGCGGAAGGCACAAAATTTCTCGAGGAAAACAAAAAGAAAGAAGGCGTGAAAACAACTGCCAGCGGATTGCAGTACAAAGCCATCAAAGATGGAACAGGAGCGCAGCCAAAAGCGACCGACACGGTAACGGTAAATTACCGGGGGACGACCATTAGCGGCACTGAGTTCGACAGTTCATACAAGCGTGGGCAACCCGCGACTTTTCCGCTTAACGGCGTGATCAAGGGCTGGACGGAAGGGCTTCAACTGATGAAAGTCGGATCAAAATATCAATTTGTCATTCCGCCGAATCTTGCCTATGGCGAGCGCGCTGTCGGTCCGGATATTCCTCCGAACTCGACTTTGATTTTTGAAGTGGAGTTAATGGACGCCAAGCCGCCAGCGGCTGGCGCCAGTCCCGCAGCGCCGGCGCCGCCAAAAGCCAATCCGCCCACGACCTCGGCGCCGCCAAAACCGTCGCCAAAATAGAGTGAACGCGGTCATAAATTGACCGCTGTTTCAACTTTGTCGCTGTCGTCCTCGCGCCTTATTTCCTTGGAAAGCTAAGGAAAGCTTGACGGCTTAAAGCCGTCTTGTTTCCCGGGCTCGAGTTGGAGCCGCGTGTTAGCTTTCGCCGCGTATCGAGGTGCAAACATCGAGCCGGCTTCCACGTGAACAAGCAAGAATCAATGCGTCGCAGCCGTTTCCCATTCGAGCCGGGGCGCGTCGCCCCAGAGATCTTCCAAACTGTAAAAGGCACGTTTGTCCCGGTGGAAGATGTGAACCACTACTTGCAAGTAATCGAGCACGATCCATTGGCTCGCCGGAAATCCGTCAATCGCCACCGGTCGAATGGAATGATCCTCGCGCAATCGCGTTTCGATTTCATTTGCGATGGCTTTTAACTGCGGCTCGGATGTGGCCGAGCAAATCACGAAAAAATTCGTAAACGTCGAGACCGCGCGCAAGTCCAGGACAACAATCTCTTCCGCCTTTTTGTTGGAGGCGAGTTCCGCACAGGTTCTTGCTAAATCTTCCGGGGTTATTTCGGCTGCTCCAGGTAAAGTTTTTCGCGATGGATGATTTCTTCCACTGCCGGTGGTACGAAATAGCGAATGGATCGGCCAGAGGCAACTCTCTTTCTGATTTCTGTGGCAGAAATATCTATTTTACGGCGGATAATCTGATAAGAGTGGCTGGGTGGTTGGCCGGTTCGATCCAGAACTACAAAACGAACCATCTTTTCCAGCTCGGCGAAGCGATGCCAGTTTGTAAGGTTGTCCATGTTGTCTTCACCGATCAGGCAGTAAATCTCCGCATTATTTTTGCGTCGCCGAATTTCCTCTACGGTATCAATAGTGTACGAAGGCGGCGGCCGACGCAGTTCGCAATCATCCACAGCAAGTCCAGCTTCATTTTCAATGGCAGCGCGCATCATCAACAATCGTATTTCGCCGCTCGCAACGGGCGCGGTCTTTTTGGAGGGCGATACCTGAGCCGGAACAAGGATCACCTCCTCGGGGCCAAGTGTTTCAAAGGCTTCGCGAGCGATGATGAGATGTCCGTGATGAATCGGATCAAACGTGCCGCCGTAGATTGCGATCTTCATTAAAAACAAAACGCACCAGGGACGCGTTTTTCACTCCGGGCACGCTCGGCATCTACCTTCCGAAAGTATGAAGAGTGACTTGCTCGGTCAATTGATTCTCACAGGCGTTCCCGGCCCGCGGATTGACTCTGAAACAGGAAAATTATTCCGGCGCATTCAACCGGGTGGTTTTATTCTTTTTGGCCGCAACATCGAGAGCGCATCGCAACTGCACAGACTGATCGATGATTTGCGGGATGTGAGCGAGGCTGATCCCATCATTACCATCGATCAGGAAGGTGGCCGTGTTTCGCGCCTGCGATTGATCGGCAACGAGCCGCCAAATGCGCAGCAATTGCGCGACAAAAATGACATCGATCTCATTCGGCGCCACGGCGACATTACCGGGCGATTGCTTCGCCTCTTCGGTTTCAATCTCGATCTTTGCCCAGTACTCGACATTTCCTTCGATGACGACGCTGATAATTCATTACGCGGCCGATGTTATGGAAAAACAGTCGAACAAGTCGTTCGTAATGCGCGCGCGTTTAATGACGCCTTGAGAGAGCAAGGAATCGCGAGTTGCGGAAAACACTTTCCCGGTTACTCCGCTGCGAATTCAGATGCCCATTATCAACTGCCACGGATCGATCGCACCTGCGAACAGCTTGATCGGAATGAGTTGGCCGTGTTTCGCGAATTCGTCGACGACGTTGACAGCATGATGATCTGTCACGGCTGGTATCCATGCTTCGACTCGAAGAAAATTCCGGCCAGCTTGTCGCGGCGGATCATCACAGATTTGCTGCGCACCGAACTCCATTTCGATGGTCTCATCATGACAGATGATCTGGACATGGGCGCAATCCTCACTGGGTATCAGCTCGAGGACACAATTCGCCTCGCTATCGCAGCAGGAAACGACTTGGCCATGATCTGCCATCGCATTCCCGAGATCGAGAATGTGCATCGGATTCTCGGCACGTTGCCTTCCGACCAAATCGATCAGGCGCTGGAAAACATTACGCGTTTTAAAAAGGGACTTGTGACCCCGGACGAATTTTCCGAAGCCGCGTTTCGCGAGATTGACAGCGAAATTCGGGATCTGCGTATCGCTGTGCTGGGCGAAGAAAACGCCATGCAGCGTATCGCCGAAGATGGCAAAACCTCGCCGGTGGAGATGTTCTGAGTCATGTCGAGAGTGACCGTGAGCGCCAGTCAACAAAACCGCGCCGAACTTACCGTCCGCGGTCTGATCGTAGGCATAGTCATCACGCTGGTGTTCACTGCGGCCAACGTATACTTCGGTCTCAAGGCCGGTCTCACCTTTTCGACGTCGATTCCGGCGGCGGTGATTTCGATGGCGATCCTGCGGGGTTTTCGCGACGCGACCGTTCAGGAAAACAACATTGTGCAGACGGTAGCGTCCGCGGCGGGCACGCTGTCGTCGATTATTTTCGTGTTGCCCGGATTGATCATGATCGGCTGGTGGACTGGTTTTCCATTCTGGATCTCTTTCGCGATCTGCGCGTTGGGCGGCATTCTGGGCGTGATGTACTCAATCCCGCTTCGCCGCGCCCTGGTGACTACTTCGGACCTGCCGTACCCAGAGGGCGTCGCCTGTGCGGAAGTACTTAAGGTTGGTAGCAGCGGCGATTCGGCGCACGCTTCCGACATTGAGCACGGCCGCGCAGGTCTGCTTGCGGTGTTGTGCGGATCGATCGTGTCCGCGGTGTTCGCAGTGATCGTTGCCACGCAAATCTTCGCCTCGGACGTCGCGCAGACTTTTCGAATCGGCAGGCGCGGTGCAGTGAGTGGTTATGATTTCTCCCTTTCGTTCGCGCTGCTCGCCATCGGACATTTGGTTGGTCTTTCGGTCGGCCTTGCAATGCTCTTGGGCGCGGTGATCGGCTGGGGCTGGGGCGTGCCGCACTATTCAGCGCTGGCACACGATGTCAGCACCGCCGCAGCCGCACTCGCGCAGAGTACTTGGAGCCATAAGGTGCGCTTCGTCGGCGCTGGCGCGATCGGCGTCTCCGCGATCTGGACGCTACTGAAACTCGTGAAACCGGTCGCCAGCGGACTCGCAGGCGCAATGGCGGCATCTCGCGCGCGCAAAGCAGGTAAGGCTGACACGCTGCCGATCACCGAGCGCGATATTCCAATCGGCATTGTCGGTCTTTCCACATTAGCCTGCATGCTCCCGATTGGATGGCTGCTGGGCTATTTCGGCAATGCGAGCGGTCTCGGCGCACAGTTGCCAACGCTCATCATCGGTGGCGTCGCCTATGTCGTGTTAATGAGCTTCTTTGTTTCGGCTGTCTGCGGTTACATGGCGGGATTGATCGGTTCGTCCAACAGCCCACTCTCGGGCATTGGCATTCTAGTAGTGATTGGCGCTGCGTTGCTTCTCGTATTTGGCGTAAAACCATACGTGTCGCCGGATGCGGGCAAGGCACTGATAGCGTTCGCGCTTTTTACCACTGCGGTAATCTTCAACGTTGCTGCGATCGCGAATAATAACCTGCAGGATCTCAAGACCGGCCAGTTGGTTGATGCCACGCCGTGGAAGCAGCAAGTGGCGCTTGTTATCGGCGTAGTTGCGGGTGCGTTCGTGATTCCGCCCGTGCTCGATCTGGTAAATCATGCTTACGGATTCGTCGGTGCACCGGGCGCAGAGCTGCGCCCCAATCCATTGCCAGCGCCTCAGGCCGGCCTGATCTCCTCGCTAGCGCAGGGCGTCATCGCTGCTGATATCGATTGGAGTCTGATCCGAACCGGCGGATTTATCGGCGTCTGTATCATCTTACTAGACGAGATCCTCGCACGCACGACGCGACACATGCGCGTTCCTCCACTCGCCGTCGGTCTTGGAATTTATCTCCCGACTCAGAGCACTTTGATGGTCGTGGTCGGCGCGGTCGCGGGCTGGTTCTTCGACAAACGTGCTGACCGCAGCCCCAGGCCAGACGCGACGAAACAACTCGGGGTGCTACTGGCGTCAGGACTGATCGTCGGCGAGAGTGTGATCGGCGTGGTGATCTCCGCAATCGTCGTGTTCTCCGGCGTATCTGCACCGCTCGCGCTCGTCGGGCCAGCCTTTGGACCCGTTGCGATCATCATCGGTGGCGTTGCATTCGCCGCTACAGCAATTGTTCTTTACCGGTGGATCCTGCGGATGGGGGCAGCAAGATCGACATGAAACGAAGCTGGAATTGGTCGATCTGGATCGGATTCCTTTTCGCGCTAGCTGGTTTTCTCAGCTACACATTCTTTGCGCAATTCCCAGTCACCCGTGATTTTCCGTGGGCGAATCTCTTGTTGTTTGCTGCCGGCGGAATTTTTCTCGTGCTGGGACTGTTTCGGGCGTTCGGCAAAGCGCGAGTTTATCGTGGTAACATCTTGGGACCGATTTTGGCCGTGCTGGGGATACTCATGCTTGGATTCTTTTCTTACGTTATGTTTTACGAATTGCGGCAGGTCCCGCCTTCGACGGGAGCGCCGCGAGTCGGAGAAAAAAGCGCCTGAGTTCACGTTGCCGGACCAAGACGGCAGGGACATGGCCCTCGCTGATCTAATTAGCAGATCGGAAGCCGTCGTGTTGATTTTCTACCGCGGATTTTGGTGAGTGTTGTGCAACTCCGAGTTGCGGAGTTTTCAGCAGCGGCTTCCAGAATTTGCATCGCGCGGGATTCGTGTCGTCGCGATTAGTGTCGACGCGCCGGAAATCAACCGACGCCAGCGACAAAAACTTGGCTACACCTACACATTCCTGTCGGATCCGAAGGTAGAAGTCATTCGCCGCTACGATCTTTTGCACGCCGGTGCAGGACCCAAAGGCGCAGACATTGCGCGGCCGGCAGAATTTCTAATTGATTCGACCGGAATGGTCCGCTGGGTGAATCTCACCGAAAACATCGCAGTACGCGCGCGTCCTGAACAGGCGTTGAAAGCGTTTGGAGAAATGCAGCAAGCTGCCTCCCATTAGCCGTAAGCCAGGTCTCTGGCCGCGCGATTGACGGCGCTCCGCCGAATCAATACGTTGACCGCTCGTGCATCCGGAATTGGAACAACTTCTTGTCCTTCAAGATCGAGAGCAAAAGATCAGGCAGATTCACGCCGAAATAGAGACCGTGCCGCTACGGCGAAAGAGTCTTGAAGCTCAATCGGCTGCAAGCGTGGCAGGAGTGGAAACGCTTAAACAAAAAGCGCGACACGTCGAGATGGACCGGAAGAAACTTGAACTTGATGTGGGGACTCGTGCCGAGACAATCGTGCGTCTCAAGACTCAGCAATATCAAACCCGCAAGAATGACGAGTTCCAGGCAATCGGACACGAGATCGAGCGTTACGAAAACGAAATTAGCAAAATCGAGGACGACGAGCTGGAATTGATGGTGCAAGCCGACAAGATTAAGGCGGACCTTGCGGAAGAGGAAAAGAAAGCAGCCGCCGTTAAGCAATCGATCGCGCGGCAAACGGCTGACCTCGATGAAAAATCGAAAGTGTTGGGGTCGCGATTAGAAGAATTGACCAGGGAGCGTGCGGAGCTGGCTGGAAACATCGATGAGGATTTGCTCACTCGCTTCGAACGTCTTTTCAAAAGCAAAGGTGATGCCGCGGTGGTCGCGATCGAACACGGAGTTTGCACCGGCTGCCATATGAAAGTGACGACCGCGACCGCGGCGGAAGCAAGAGCTGGAAAAGAGATCGTGAGCTGCGAGAATTGCGGTCGCATTCTCTACGAGCAAGGGTAGGCTCGGTGCGCTGCGCCGATTCCCGAAACCTTTCGGGGCAGCGCGGCCTCCCTACCTACACATTGAATCGGAAGAAAATTACGTCGCCGTCGCGCACGACGTAGTCCTTTCCTTCAAGCCGTAGTTTGCCCGCTTCGCGAGCTTTTGCCAAAGAACCAAGAGCAACGAGGTCGTCATAATGAACAGTCTCCGCTGCGATAAAACCGCGTTCGAAATCGGAATGGATAACTCCGGCAGCAGTCGGCGCCTTGTCGCCGGCGTGAATGGTCCAGGCACGCGTCTCTTTTTCCCCGGTGGTGAGAAAGGTGCGCAGACCAAGCAAATGATAAACGGCCCGGATGAGCGCGTGCACACCACTGTCTTCCACGCCCAGACCGCGCAGATATTCCAGCGCGTCCTGCTCGTCAAGATCGACTAGTTCACTTTCGATCTGCGCGCTGATGACTACGGCCTCTGTGGCAAAATGGTGTTCCGCGTAATTCTGAACGGCCGCGACGTGCTCGACTGAACTGTAGCCGGGGTTGTTGACCCCGGCATTCACGGGCTTAGATGGTTCGTCGCCACGCGTCTCACTGCTCCTTGTCAGAACGGCTAGATCAGACTCCGCGACGTTGGAAGCGAAAATTGTTGGCTTTGATGTAAGCAGAAAAAATCCGCGCACGATTATCTTTTCTTCCGGAGTCAACGGAGCGGTGATGGCTGGCTTACCGGCATCGAGATGGGGCAGCAGTTTTTCGATAACCGCGGTTTCATTTTTTGCAGCCTTATCGCCTGCGCGCACTTCCTTCTCCAGCCGATATTGCCTTCTCTGAAGCGAGGCCAAATCGGCCAGCACAAGCTCGGTGTTAATTATTTCGATGTCTCGGATTGGATCGACGGTGGTGCTAACATGATGAACATTACTGTTTTCGAAACAGCGCACGACCTGCACGATCGCGTCCACCTCGCGAATGTGATGGAGAAATTGGTTGCCTAGTCCTTCACCTACGCTGGCGCCTTTGACCAGGCCGGCGATATCGACGAACTCGATCGCGGTTGGGACAATCTTCTGTGAATGCGAAATTTCGGCGAGTTTTGTCAGCCGCGCGTCCGGCAGAGTGACCACACCGATGTTCGGATCGATCGTGCAAAAGGGATAATTTTCCGCCGGCGCCTTGTGCGTCCGGGTCAGTGCATTAAAAAGGGTGGATTTGCCAACGTTCGGCAGTCCAACAATTCCGGCGCTGAGCATGATGCAATCTAGCGCGAGCGTCCCGTTTGCGCCGCGGAAAATGCAAGCGAGAACGCTTGCGCGACACTTCTCAAGTAGCCGCCGATTTGTGATAATCGGGCCGGCGGGATTTGAACCCGCGACCTCTTGAACCCCATTCAAGCGCACTACCAAGCTGTGCTACGGCCCGTTTGCTCGCGAACTATTCACCAATTGCGGAAAATCGCCAGAGGTCAAAAGTGGATTAAGCCACCTTCTTACGAGCACAAGTGTTGTTATTTTGCGTGCTACTTAATGAATCTGAAAAATAAAGGAATAGCGACCGTGTTTTTTGCCGCAGCGTTTGCCTTTTTCTGCGCGATTTCGCCGGCACCTAGCGCCGATCAAGAGAGCACTAATGCGGTAAAGCTAAACATTGGCGCCTTCGAGTACGCTAAAGAACTTATCAAGCAGGGGCACATCGTTCCGGACGGCAGGGGAGCGTGGAGCGAACATCACCCGTCGGCAGTAGCAGAGAATGAGTTCATTCGGCTGCGTGGATTCGGTGAGTATGCAAAATGGCATCTGGGCATCGACGTCCGATATTCCGAGAATACAAAACGAAGATACAAATTCCCCTATGGCGATTTCAAAAACGCTCATCGCTGCGGGATGCTTGCGGCCAAAACCAGAGCTCACCAATACGGCTACACCGAAATCGAAAATGCGGCTTCCAAACTCATCAAGATGATAGCGCAGTAGCGCCAAAGGCGCGGCTTTCACCATCAGCCTGGGGCATCGTCCCAGGGCATCGGGTTGTCTAAAGAACAAGGCCTCAAAGCGCGACTTAACGCAAGAATGAGTTCGACCAATCCGCCCGATTGAAGCGCGCTTTTCAGCGCTTCTTTACACGATCTTTCGAATTCCTGGGGCGATGCCGCAGGCTCGCAATGAGACAGCGCAGTTGGCGATGAACACACACAGCAGGGATGCGGCTCACTATTTTGACCACGAGCTCAAAAAAGAGTCGATCAACTCCGGCAATTCGTCGCTGTAACCGCCTTCGAGAATCGCCGCCGTCGGAACACCGATCTTACGTAATGATTTTCCGAAGGCAGCGAAATCTTCTTGTTCAAGCGTCATTTGCACGAGCGGATCGCGCGTGTATGCATCGAACCCGGCTGATACGAGAATCAAGTCAGGCTTGAACGCCATCA
This sequence comes from Verrucomicrobiota bacterium, assembly GCA_003218345.1. GTDB lineage: Bacteria > Verrucomicrobiota > Verrucomicrobiia > Chthoniobacterales > UBA10450 > Udaeobacter. Next base: position 10,471 of record QHNF01000007.1, read on the forward strand.
AATTTTCCAGTGCGCGCCTGGCGGTATCGACATATTCATCGCGCGGGGTGAAAGGAGCCACTGGATAATTGTTGATGTTCGCGAAAGATTTTGCGCCTGTACCGGGATATGCGGGGAACTGATGGATAGATGCAAAGGCGATCCGTGAGTTGTGCGCGACAATCGCCTCCGATCCGTTGCCGTGATGCGCGTCAAAATCCCAAATCGCAACACGATGGGCGGCGTTCTCGATCACGTCCAAGGCAGCAATAGCAATGTTGTTGAAGTAACAAAATCCCATCGCCTGATCTCGTGTCGCGTGATGTCCCGGCGGCCGCATGAGACTGAATGCACGCTCGCCGCGCAGCGCTGCATGCGCAGCTTCGATCGCCGCGCCGGCGGAACGCAAGGCATGTTCATAAATGTTTGGATAAGCCGGCGTGTCCGCATCGAAGTCACGCGCTGCGTTTTTTATCCGTGCCAGATGATCGCTCGAATGCGCCCGCAATACCGCTGCTGCGGTGGCAGCCTCCGGCTTGCGCCATTCCCAATCAGGGTGCCGGTCCTTCAGTAATGGTGCAGTGCGCGCGATTCGAGCCGGCCCTTCAGGATGGCCAGGCGTCGAATATTCCAGGCAACGTGCGTCGTGAAAAATGATCATGGAAGTTGCAAGGTGACGCTCCAACGCATATTCGATTACGACGATGCTAAACGGCCAGAAAATTGTGGTGGTAATGCCCGCTTACAATGCCGCGCGCACTTTGCAACGCACCTACGACGAAGTGATGGCGCAGGGAATTGTCGATCTTGTTATTGTCGTGGACGACGCCAGCCACGACGACACAGTGGCGATCGCACGCAAGCTCGATCGCGTCCAAGTCGAAGTCCATCCGGAAAATCGCGGCTACGGCGCAAACCAAAAGACTTGTTACCGCCTCGCACTGGCCGCGGGCGCAGATATTATCATCATGATTCATCCCGACTACCAGTACACGCCGCAGTTGATCCCAGCGATGGCCGCTTTGGTGTCGAGCGGATTATACCCCTGTGTGCTTGCGTCACGTATTCTTGGCGGCGGCGCGCTGCATGGAGGCATGCCTTGGTGGAAATACGTCTCAAATCGATTCCTGACTCTTGTCGAAAATCTTTTGCTCGGTGCAAAGCTATCGGAGTATCACACTGGTTATCGCGCTTTTTCGCGCCACCTGCTGGAACGTTTACCGCTTCAAGCGAACTCCGACGATTTTGTTTTCGACAACCAGGTTGTTGCGCAAATAATCGCTCTTGGCTGTGCGATCGGCGAGGTGACATGTCCTGCTCGCTACATGCCCGAAGCTTCATCGATAAATTTCCGCAGGAGCGTACGCTACGGACTCGGCTGTCTGGCAACGGCCGTGCGTTTCCGCCTAGCGCGCTGGGGATTGACTCGGCCGATGGCGTAACAAACTCCTGCGACTACTGCCCAGCCGCGTCGATCATCTAAGAACCGCGACGGGTTCGTTCCCGATCTCGCCCAGATCTGAAATAGTCAGGTGGTTACGCGGCTGATCATCCTCTCAGAACATAGTGGCCGCGAATCCAAACGCCCGTGCGCGACCAATGCCCCGGGACCCACACATAATAGGCGCGGCCCGACCAATAACCGGGGCCTCGATAATATGGCCGATCGCCAACCGCGACGGTTACGGAACCTGGGTAAGCGCCATAATACGGTCCAGCCCCGCCATAATAAGGTCCATATCCCGGAGAAGTAGAATAATAACCACCGCATCCAGATGCACCGATCAGGCCCAAGAGCAGAAGAGCCAGCAGAGTCAAGTGTCTCGATCTGGTTCTTGTCTTATTCCCCGTAGGAGTCGCCTTTGCGTTTCCGAGGTTAACAATGTTCGTTTTCATATAGTAATAATTCGGTTCCGACAGAGCTTTTACGCGCCCGCATTTAGCAGCCGCATGATTTCCACAAATAGCTCTAGCACATCCAGCAAATCGCTGTCACGACAAATCGGATACCCAAAGACGCCGCCCCATAAACCCGAGAATTTTGGCTGCTGAGGTAAATCTTATACGACGCCTTGATCGAGCATCGCGTCCGCAACTTTCGCAAACCCGGCGATGTTTGCGCCAACCACCAGATTGCCTCGGTGCCCGTACTCGGCGGCAGTTTCCCAAGCGTTCTTGTGGATCGTGGACATGATGTGGCGCAAACGTGAATCGACTTCTTCGCGCGGCCACGGCAGTCGCATTGAGTTTTGACTCATTTCGAGCCCAGACGTAGCTACGCCGCCGGCATTAGCCGCTTTGCCGGGACCAAAAAGAATTTTTCGCTCGATGAAAAGATCGACCCCTGCTGGGACAGTAGGCATGTTGGCCGCTTCGGAAACCAGGTAGCAACCGTTGTGGACTAATTTTCTGGCGTCTTCGCCGGTAATCTCATTTTGCGTGGCACACGGGAACGCGCAATCGCATTCGATGCCCCACGGCCGCTTGCCGGCCACATATTTGGCGCGGAATTTCTTCGCATATTCTCCAATGCGTCCGCGGCGCACGTTCTTAATGCTCTTGACCCAGGCCAGTTTTTCTTCCGTGATCCCGTTCTTATCGTAAATGAAGCCACTGGAATCCGACATCGTGACTGGCTTCGCACCGCACTCGATCAATTTTTCCACCGTAAATTGTGCGGCGTTGCCAGCGCCTGAGACGGTACAAATTTTGCCTTCGATTGTCTGATCGCGGGTTTTGAGCATTTCCTGCGCGAAATAAACTGCGCCGTAACCAGTTGCCTCCGGACGCATGAGCGACCCACCCCAGATGAGTGCTTTGCCGGTCAATACGCCCGTAAATTCATTGGCAAGCCGTTTGTATTGACCAAAAAGATAGCCGATCTCCCGCCCACCCACGCCAATGTCGCCAGCTGGCACATCCGTGTGCGGGCCCACGTGGCGGAAGAGCTCAGTCATGAACGATTGGCAAAAGCGCATCACCTCGGTGTCGGATTTTCCCTTTGGGTCGAAATCCGCGCCACCCTTGCCGCCGCCCATCGGCAGACCCGTAAGCGAGTTTTTAAAAACTTGTTCGAACGCGAG
>QHNF01000337.1 GCA_003218345.1 Verrucomicrobiota bacterium
CGTTTGTTTGGCGATATCGGGTGCGACAAGGAGGAGTGCGAGGATCTGCAGGTTTCGCCGGACGGGAAGAATGTCGTCTGGTCGGCGAAGAAGCATCTCTGGATCGCGCCGATCGACGGCAAAAAAAAGGCAGAGCAGCTCGAGGAGTTGCTCGGCGAAAACGACACACCGCGCTGGTCGCCAGACGGAAAGCGGATCGCGTTTCGCTCCAACCGCAAGGACCACTCGTTCATCGCCGTGCTCGAGTTGGCGACGAAGAAGATGACTTATCTTGCGCCCACGACGAATCGTGATGCCGGTCCAGTTTGGTCACAGGACAGCAAACAGGTCGTGTATATTCGCCAGCCCGGAGTCGAATTCAAACGTCCGCTCATCCCTGAGTTCCCGCGATCTGGGGCGCTTGGAGTGCAGACGCGCAGAGCGGCAAAGGCCGCGAGCTCTTTCACAGCGGCAACGCGATGGAAGATTCGCTGCCGCTGTTTGCGTTTCAATCGCTGCAATTCACAAATGCAGGCCGCATCATCTTCGCAAGAGAGAAAGACGGACACAATCATCTCTACTCCATCGCGATGGAAGGCGGCACGCCGCAGTTGCTCACACCGGGCAATTTTGATGTGGAGGACGTGGTGTTGAGTGCAGACAAGCGCAGCATCCTCTACACTTCGAATCAGAACGACATCGATCGCCGGCACATCTGGCGCGTCGGCGCGACAGGCAGCGAGCCGGAAGCGCTCACCCGCGGCGAGACAATCGAGTGGAGCCCGGTCGAGACAAGCGATGGAAAGACGCTCTTGTGTCTCGGCTCGACCGCGACTTCGCCCGCCATGCCTTATCGCGTCACGAGCAGCGGACGCAACTTGATCGCGAAGAATATGCTTCCGGCTGAGTTCCCGGAGGCGCAGCTAGTCACACCAAAACAAGTGGTGTTTAAAAGCGAGGATGGCCTCGAAATTCACGGACAGTTGTTCACGCCGAAAAACCAGAAACAACGCGGGCCCGCTCTCATCTTCACTCACGGCGGACCGATCCGGCAGATGATGCTCGGCTTTCACTACATGCAGTATTACCACAACGCCTATGCGATGAATCAATATCTGGCGAGCAAAGGTTACACCGTGCTCTCAGTCAATTATCGACTCGGCATCATGTACGGGCGCGCATTTCGCGAGCCGCCAAAATCGGTGTGGCGCGGCGCATCCGAATACCAGGATGTGGTCGCGGGCGCGAAATTTTTGCAAAAGCTCGACAACGTTGACCCGCAGCGGATCGGTCTCTGGGGCGGATCCTACGGCGGGTTTTTGACCGCCATGGGCCTGGCGCGCAACTCCGACCTTTTCAAAGCCGGCGGCGATTTCCGCGGCGTGCACGATTGGGCGAGTTCCTACCAATGTGGGCCGGGGAGGGTGAGGCAAAGAACGCCGAGGTTGCGCCGGACATCAAAGAAGCTCGCGAGCTCGCCTTCAAATCATCGCCGGTCGCAAGCATCGCGAATTGGCGGTCCCCCGTGCTGCTGATCCATGGCGACGACGATCGCAACGTGCCATTCCAGCAAACCACCGATCTGGTCGAAAAAAGTCGCGTTCGAGGAGCTAATCATCCCCGACGAAATTCACGACCTGCTCCGCTGGAACGATTGGGTCCGGGCCTACCGCGCCACTGCCGAATTCTTTGATCGCAAATTGGCTGCCTCAGGGGCACAAGAATAAGCCAAAGACTCACATCTGCGTGTTATCTGAGTGCAGACACGAGTCTGACGAGGCTTTCTCGAATTTGCGCCGTCGTCCAGGCAGCAAAACCGAAAAGAAACGCTGGCCTGAGCTTTGCTTGCATGCAATAAAATGATAGCGGTATCGGTTTGATTCCGATCTCCGCGCTGACACTAGCTACTCTCGCGAAATCTGCTTCGCATCGAAGCCAGGCGACGAAGTTGAGTCCGGCCTCCGGAATCTGAAGGACGAAGCGATCACTGAGCAACTTGTTGAATTCTTTGATGAAGAACTCTCGGCGCTCGGCGTAGAGCTTTCGCATTCGTTTGATGTGGCTCAGGAAAAATCCTTCGTTGATGAAATGCGCAAGTGTAGCTTGGTCAATCGCCGAAGAGTGTTGGTCCATTGTGCTGCGAATTTTCACCAACGGATCGATTAACTGCTCTGGCGCGACGAGGTAACCCAGCCGCAAGGATGGATAAAGAATTTTACTCATCGTCCCGGCATAAATGACCCGGCTGAAATCGTCGATTCCCTGCAGGCAGGGAAGTGGCGGCCCGGTAAAGCGGAACTCCGCGTAAAAGTCGTCTTCAAAAATAAATGCATTATGAGCACGCGCAAAATCGAGCAGTGCAGTCCGGCGCTCGAAACTCATCGTCATCCCGAGCGGGTATTGATGCGAAGGCGTTACGTGGATGAGTTTCGGCTGATATTCTGTTGGCGATCGTGCGATCACAATTCCTTCCTCATCCAGCGGCTTGGGAACCAGTTTAGCGCCCGCTAAGACAAAGACCCTCCGTGCTTGATGAAAACCAGGATCTTCAATCCATACCGGTTCGCCCGGATCTAGCAGCGCCATCGCGCTGATTAGCATCGCCTGCTGCATTCCACCGACGATCAGGATTTGATCTGGATGACATCGTGCGCCTCTAAAATCGCACAGGTAAGTGGCAACTGCTTTGCGCAGATCCGAGTCGCCACGGCTGGATGCGTGGCGCAGTAGATGGGCACCTTTTTGTGCGAGCGCCTTCGATCTGAGTCGTTCCCAAATCTCTATCGGAAATTCATCGACTGCTGGAAGTCCGGGGACTAAGGAAACACCTGCTCCGGCCTCCAGCGCTCCGAGATCATACTGTTTCCCCACGCGCTGATCTGGAATTGCTCTTACCCGGCCGGAAATACGAGGCCGATTCCCGACTAGCCGACACGCTTTCGGTTTGTCAGCCGTTAAAAAGGTTTCAGGTAGCGGATGCGCTACAAACGTTCCTGATCTGGCTTTCGAGTGCAGATAGCCTTCTGCGTAGAGCTTCGAAAATGCGAGGTTGACTGTTAATCTCGAGATTCCCAAGTCAACGGCGAGAGTTCTAGACGAAGGAAGCCGGCACGCGCCGTCAGCAAAACTGCCGGATCTCAACTCATCGCGGATCTGCTGGTATAGTTGTTCGTGTAGTGGTTCGGCCGCGGTCCGGTCGAGCCGAATCATTTCAAACGCGATGATCGAATGTCGGCGTCTTTTTTTCAGAGGCGATTTCCCATCGGACATAACGCAACCCCGCCATCTTCCACGCATTAGTATTCAGTTTGCGCGCCTGTTATCAAAAAACAATGGAATCACGTGTGCCAAAGCACAACCGGCATGCCAGCGGCCACAACGAAGCCAGATCACGCGCAAACTGGCCTTATTAAACTTCATTAACTGGATCTTGTGCTTTTTGCCATATTCGCGTTTTTGATTGGTTATGTTTATCAAATCAATTTGGATTGGATTCGTTGGGGTCGTACTTTTCGTGGCAAGCGCATCGGCCGGGAACTCGGTACTGCAGGGGATCGTCAAGGATGCTAACAGACATCCGATTGAAGGCGCGGATATTCGGGTTGAAGCAAAAAATAGTGGCAAGTTGCTCACCACGGTTAAAACAGATGCAAACGGTCGTTACAGTTTAGAAGGTCTCCCGGCAGGCAATTACCGACTAACATTAGTTGTGAATGGTGCCGTGAAGACCTCCATCAACAACACGACAGTCGAACAAGGTGAGTCGACACAGTTGAATTTTGATCTCACGCAAACGCGGGCATCTATAACGATAAAGAAAGGTAAGCATTGGGTTTGGATACCCGCGTTTACCGGAAGTCGTTTGCCCGGTCATTGGGTCGAAATTGATGACAGTGGGAGCTGGGCGGGGGAAGCTATCGCCACGAACGTCGTACGGATTAGTGGCGAAGAACTGCAACGGACAGTCCACAGCAGAGACATCAAACGGGGCCAGTAACACTCTGGCCGTCCCTGCTTTGCCACGAATCTTCAGGGGATGGTTTATTGCAACTACGATAGACCGCTCCAGCGCGGTCCGGAGGATCGATTACGCCGACGAATGCGTTAGTCTTTCAGAAGATCCTGGCCGGACCCTCGCCGAAAACAATTCCGCTTCAACTCTTCAACCCTTTAACGCTTCAACGTTTTAACTCTCTAATAATTCAACTCGTCCGCGCCAAATCTCCGATCCTCTTCCACTCCTCCGCACTGAGCTGGAGTTTCTCCGCGGCCATGTTCTCCTCGAGATGCGCAAGCGACGATGTGCCCGGGATCGGCAACATGACCGGCGATCTTTGCAGCAACCAGGCGAGCGCGAGCTGCACCACGCTGACATCGAGACGTTTCGCTTCGGCTTCCAACGCATTGCCCGCCTTGCTTAAGGAACGGCTCCCGCTCCCGCCGATCGGCGCCCACGGAATGAATCCCATCTTTTCTTTCTCGCAG
>QHNF01000008.1 GCA_003218345.1 Verrucomicrobiota bacterium
AAGGGCAATCGGGAGAAAGCCAACCACGGTTTGCGCAAGCATGTTTGATTCCGTCTTAATGGCGGGTTGCATGCCGGCAGCGGCCAGCTTTTCCTGCAAATTATTTGTGAAACTCAAATAAATCGTGGTTCGAAACGGCACCTGCTGAGCGGGCGCTGAGCCTATTCCCTGGCGGATGTAGGCGCCACGCAGGGTTTGCGTTGGCCGGCCATCTTCTACCACCAGCTGCAGCGGATAATTTTTGTCGTTGACGATCTGTTTGTTATCCAGCAGCTCGAGAAAACGGTTATAAGGCACATCTTCAACCGGCTGCATCCCGCCCCGGTAAAAGAGCATGGCCATCGCAATAAGACTAAAAGCGATTACGATGAGGATAACGCCACGCCAATTAAAATTAGGTTCGCTCCCGCGGGGTTTATTCTCCCTTTGAGAGTTACGATCGAATTGAGCCATAAAGATTATTAAGGACGTTAAAAATTAACATGAACGGACTGCCAATGCAAAAATGGCGCGCTCTGCCCTTCTCCCTTCCAGATCATAACATGACTGACGTTCACGAGTGGGAATTTGTCTGGAGAGACAGCCGCCCCTCATCTCTGTATCGTGGCTGCGCATTGCGTCGCTCGCCCGTTTCAGGTAAAATTCGCGTCCCATTATCAATATGACAGAGCTCGTCTCATCGGTGGCAGATAAAATAGACCGCGCTGTGCAGCGGGTAACGCCGCTTGCGTACCGGGTGCGACGGACTGGCCGCCGCTGGATGCGCCGTGCGTTACGCAAGCCACGCAGTGTCTCGGAGGGGCCGAATCTGCTGCCCTTGTTAATCCAAGTACTGGCGAGTTTCACCAAGGCGGACGGTGTTCTGCTCGAGGAAGAGATCGACTCAAGCCTTGGTTTTCTTCGGTACGATTATCCGGAGGCCGTTTACTCCGAACTGCGACAGCTGTTTCGGCAAGCGCTTTACGAGCAGCAGGACCTCGCTGCCATGGCGCAGAAACTCGGCGTGCAGCTGAGCACCGAGCGCAAGATCATGCTCGGCGTTCAGCTCTACGATCTGATCTCGCAAGCTGGTTTGAAACAGGAACAGGTCGTCGCGTTCTATTCGTTCATGTCGCAGATGGGGATGGCTGCGCAAGCGATCGACATCGTTTATCAACTCAACGCGTCTGAGGATTCGGATCCGTCGATCTACCAGCACGGAGCGTCGCCGCTCGAATCGCTCTCCTTCGGAGCAAACGGCAACGTGGATGTGGTGGTCAAGAATCTCGGCGAGACCGATCGCCTGATGGCCTTTCGTTATCACGAACTCATTTTGCTAAAGAATTACAGCGGACAGAACGTTTCGGTGCGCGGGAGACCATTAGTGCGTGGCGGATTCTCCCGAATTTATCCTGGCCAGCGCATCCTGGTAGGCGACCAGGTACTCAGCTATCAAGAGCTGGCGCAGTATTTCAATGCCAAGAAAAACGTTTCGCTTCCCCAAATTTTCATTCGTGTAAACAAGGACTCGGATGAAGTGGAACTGGAGCGTTCGCGAACGCGTGAAAGCTCGCTTCGGGTTGCGTTTGGATTGAAGGTGCGGGTGAAGGCGCTGCGCGATGTAGATGCTGAGCTCAATGGGGTGAAGCTAAAAATCGGCGCGCAGGTCGATGCGACTCTGGAAGACAAGATTCTTTTCCACAACGACAGCGAATTGGATTTGAGCGATCTGCGCCGGCGGGCTCGCGCGCTGGGTGGCCGATTCCAACTGAAAGCCTCAAAATCCGAATACTTGGTTTCGAACGATCCGAGCCGGCTGGAAGCTGACGATATTCTGCTCTCCCCGGGCACGAGTGGCGACGTGCTGCTGAAGATTTTCTGCGATTACGATCAGCGGGTGGGCACCCTGGAGATCATTGAAGCGGATCGTCCGATCATGGTAGGCGACAGCCCGGTACGCACGACCGCGCAACTCAAAGACGGCGATACCATTCGAATCGATATCGGGCAATTTCTGCGGTGCAACTTTTCAGAGCGAATCATAGAAGAAGAGCGCAACATCATTCGCACACTGGAAGTAAACGAGATCACCTACCGATTTGGCAAAGGTGAGGTTGGCTTGGAGGGAATTTCCTTTAGCGTCACGCGTGGCGAGCTTGTTTGCGTGATGGGCGCGAGCGGTTCGGGTAAAAGCACGCTCCTGAGAGTGCTGGCTGGCCAACTCCAGCCTACGAGCGGGGAAGTCATCCTTAACGGACAGTCGCTCTATCGGAATCTCGACGTCTTAAAGCACTACATCAGTTACATGCCCCAACAAGACGCTTTCGACGAACATCTCACCATTAGGGAGAATCTGCTGTTTGCGGCTGCGATTCGCGCGCCGCACCTCTCACGGCGCGATCGCACACGACGATTGGACGCGAAGCTAGTCGAACTCGGATTGGGCGAACGCCGGGACGCAGTCGTGGGCAGCCCGGAGAGCAAAACGCTGAGCGGTGGCGAACGGAAACGTCTCAACATCGGGCTCGATATGATTGGGATGTCCGACGTTTATCTGTTCGATGAACCGACTTCCGGTCTTTCCTCAAAGGATTCCGAGCACGTCATGGAAATTATTCGGAGCATGGCGCACAACAAAATCGTTGTTGTCACGATTCACCAGCCAAGCTCGAAACTTTTCCAGATGTTTCACAAGGCAATCTTGCTCGATAAAGGCGGGCGCCTCGTGTTCTTCGGGACGCCCTCCGACATGCTGCGCTATTTCGCCGAAGCGGAACACCAACATCAGTTCGGGGCAGAACTGGGCGCATGTCCAGCGTGCGGAACAACGCGCCCGGAATTCATTTTTGACGTGCTGGAGACGCCACTGCGCGATTTCAGCGGCGACGTGATTTACGAAGAAAACAGCCGCGGCCAGCTCGGCGCTGCGCGCCGTTCTTCGCCGGAATTCTGGCGAGATAAATACGAGGCGTTCCGCTTGATCCAGGACGTCAAACAAGTTTCCCTGCGGAAAGAGCCGGTGGCTCCGTTACCCGCCGCCCCGATCCAGAAGAAGCGGCTCCCAATCCGCTGGCACGACGAATGGACGCAATTCCGGACGCTGCTGCGCCGTTCTTTCGTAAGCAAAATGCGCAACCGCGCCAACCTCGTCATTACGATCGGGGTTTCGCCTGTGCTGGCGCTGCTCATTGCGACCATTTTGCGCTATTCAGAAAGCGGGACATACGATTTCGCTTCCGCTTATCACATTCCGACATTTTTGTTTCTCGGACTGATCGTCGCAATGTTTCTCGGCCTGACCAATAGCGCAGATGATATCATCCGGGACCGCCCCGTGCTGCAACGTGAGCGCAATGTCAATGTCCGTTTATCGTACTACATCATTTCGAAAATTCTCACGCTCGGGGTGTTTGCGCTCATTCAGTGTGTCCTTTTCGTCCTGATCGGCAATTACGTCCTGCAGATTCGGGGAATGTTTTGGATAGATCTCGGGATCATGTTTATGACGGCGATGGGCGGGCTCGCGCTGGGTCTGCTCGTCTCGTCACTGGTGGCCGATCCCAAAACGGCGGCCAACATCGTCCCGCTCGTTTTGATTCCGCAGATCATCATGGGTGGCGCCCTCATCAAATACGAAGACATGAACCAGAACCTTGCTCTGGTTTATGCGCTCTCGCACTGGTTCTCCGAACATCCGAGCACGGACAAAAGTAAGAAGATGGAGAGCAAACTGCAGGTGCCATTCGTCTGTCAATTCATCGCCATGCGCTGGTCCTATGAAGAGATGATTGTCGCCCAGGCCAAGCTGAATCCGTTAACACGCCGGCAAGACCGCGCCAACGACGAAATTCAAAAGCTCGCGCCCCAAGCGAACACGCCCGAGCAACGCAAACGTCTTAATGATCTCAAGGATGTTCTGGCAATGCTCTCGGGTCTCGAAGGACGTTCCGGGAAAGAGATCGATCATTATTTGAAATTAATCGACCCGGTTCTCGCCGGGAAACAGGAGTTTGATCGTTCGCTGTTTAGAGACGCCAATGGTCCGGTTACCGCCGAACAACTCTACGTCAACCAGAAGGTGTCCGACCTGATCTCAAACGCCGAGATGGAACAAAGCGATTATCGTCGCGGCGACAGACCAAATGTTTTCTTCGGCGCGCAGAAACGTTATTTCGGGATCAAATTCAGTGTGTTTACCTTCAATACGATTGTCCTGATTGTATCGGCGCTTGGATTGCTTGCGCTGCTGCATTGGATTTTGCGAAGGGAACTTAAAGTGCGCTGAAGCTGAATTTCATGTGTAGGGTGGGCGCTCCGCCTGCCGTCCGATGGGTTTGGCAACCGGTGCGGTTGCCCTACAACGCCAACCAGCGTAACAAAAGGGAATGAGCAAAACAAAAAATAAAACAACGCGCCTGATTGTCGCCGCCAGCGACGCCGATGCCGACATGTTATATGCGACGAAGTTTTGGGCGCCGGATCCATTCATTTTTCTGGAGCGCAATAGCAGGCGCACGCTTGTGTTGAGCGATCTGGAAATCGATCGCGGTCGCAAGCAAGCTGACGCGGATGAATTCGTCATGTTCAGCGAGCTCGAACGCGAAGTGCAGGGAAAATCCAAGAAGACGCCCCCATACGAAAAAGTTCTCGTCCATTTCCTCAAAAAACGCGGCGTAAGATCAGCAATCGTCCCTGCAAATTTCCCGCTCGGTTACGCAGAGGAACTCGTCGCGAGCAAAATCCGTGTCCGCGCAACGAACGGATTTTTCTGGCTGGAGCGAGAAGCGAAATCGGAAAAGGAAGTCGAAATGATGGGCCACGCCTTGAGGATCACGGAAAGAGGACTCAAGCGCGCAATTGAAATCTTGAAAGCGTCGAAAGCAGGCGCTGGAAAACGATTGCGCTGGAATGGCAAAACGCTGACCTCCGAGATGCTCCGGGCCGAAATCGATTCCGCGATCTTGCGTGCAGGCGGTATTCCCACCGGTACGATTGTCGCCGGTGGCGATCAGGCCTGCGATCCGCATGAGCGCGGCTTCGGGCCGTTGTATGCGGACTCACTAATTATTCTGGATGTTTTTCCGCGCGACGCGAAGACCGGATATTTTGGCGACATGACCCGTACGGTCTTGCGTGGCCGCGCGAGCGAGGGCCAGCGAAAGCTTTGGGAAACTGTTAAAGCCGGTCAGGCGCTCGCTTTGAAGAAAATCAAGGCCGGAGTCGATGGGATGACAATTCACAAGTCAATTCAGGAATTATTCGCCCAACGCGCTTTTCCTACGGAAGTGCGCAAAGGGCGGCGAGTCGGATTCTTTCACGGCACTGGACATGGTCTCGGTCTGGAGATTCATGAGCATCCGCGTTTGCAAAAAGTTGTTCTAAAAGATCGGCAAGTGCTGACGGTAGAGCCTGGCCTGTATTATCCGGGGCTGGGGGGCGCGCGTTTGGAAGACGTGGTTTTGGTCACGAAAACGGGCTGCAAAATTCTGTCGCGGTTTCCAAAGCAGTTGGAGATTTGATCGTGGCGCAAAAAGCGCTGTCATCCTGAGCGGAGCGAAGCGGAGTTGAAGGATCCCGGGATCAACCCTAGGGGTAACGCCACGGGATTCCTCGACTTCGCTCAAAATGACATTTGAGGGAAATGAACGCGCAACGCAGCGAGGCGTCTAATTGTTCCAGCGGCAAAGTGACAATTCGCTTCGCCGCGTTAAATTAGAGCTCGATATGTATTACGGTTTCGGTTTCGGATCTCATTGGCTGCTATATATCGGCATCCCGTTAATCATTGGGATTTGGGCCCAGATTCGAGTAACCAGCGCGTTTCGAAAATGGGGTGAGGTCCGCGCCAGCTCGAACATCACGGGTGCAGAATGCGCGCGCGAAATCCTGCAAGCGGCCCAAATACTCGATGTCGATGTTGTCGAGACCAACGATTTTCTGGGCGATCATTACGATCCAACGAGCAAAAAGCTTCACTTGTCGAGCAGCGTTTACCACACGCCCTCGGTCGCAGCACTTGGCATCGCTGCGCATGAGACTGGGCACGCTATTCAGCACGCGAAAGCGTACGCGCCGCTCAAGGCGCGAATGGCGATCGTGCCGGTAACAATGATCGCGTCGCAAATGCTGCCGTTCGTCATCTTGGGCGGGTTGTTCTTTCATATCACGGGCCTGATCACGCTCGGCATTTATTGCTATGCGATTCTACTCATCTTTCAGCTCATCACGTTACCGGTCGAGTTTGACGCGTCGCGCCGCGCGAAAATCATTTTGCAGCAAATGGGGATTGTGCAGCCAGGGCGCGAAGTCGCTGGCGTGAACAACGTGCTAAACGCCGCGGCGCTCACTTACGTGGCCGCATTCATCGCGGCGTTGGGCAACTTGCTCTGGTTGCTATCGATTCGCGATCGGCGCTGATCGACCGCGAGTTGAAGAAGATGAATCCAGCCGTCGCCTTACCCGCTCGTCGAATTTCCGATTTGTTGTCGTCCGGTCTCGATGCTCGTGTTAATTCTAAGCGCGAGGCAATGGACCAGCCAAGAACTGACCCAGATCAGGAGTTGGTGAAGCGTACGCAATCGGGCGATGCCAGCGCTTTCGATCAACTGGTGATCAAATATACGCCGCGTCTTTACGGCCTGGTTTATAACATGACTTCGAATCACGAGGACACGAACGACCTTTTGCAGGACATTTTTTCCAAAGCTTACAAGGCGATTCGCGGGTTCCGTGGCAAATCATCCTTTTACACTTGGATTCATTCCATCGCGGTGAACATGACGCTCAATTTTCTCAAGAAACGCGGCCGGCGTTTTCAACTGAGTCTGGACGACGTGGATGCCAGCATTCAAAACGACAAGGAGTTCCTGGAATTGACGGCGACGAGCAGTCCAGTGCGAGAAGCGGACCTGTCCGAACTGCAGCGAAGATTGAACGAGGCCATGATGAAATTGTCTGATGAACACAGAGCCGTGGTCACCATGTTTCATATACAGGGGATGCCCCACGCGGAGATCAGTAAAATCTTGCGTGTTTCGGAAGGAACGGTACGTTCGAGGCTCTTCTACGCGAATCGGCAGTTGCAAAATTATCTGGACGAATTTCGGAAAAACCCTGTTTCTTAATCCGCGCTGAAAATGGACGAGTTTAACGAGAACGAAATCGCGAGACTGCTTCGGTTGAAGCGCTATGAGCAACCACCGCCTGGCTATTTCGAAAATTTCCTGCACGAATTTCACCGCCGCCAGCGCGATGAATTGCTTCGCCAGCCGCTTTGGCGCATCTGCTTGGAACGCGCTCACGACTTCGCGTTCCGGCTGGATGTTCGTTCTCTCGCCTCGTATCCCGCTGCCGTCGCGGCGGTCCTGGTCTGCGCCGCAGTTATTTCATTGAAGATTTATCAGCAACCGGAGACGGCTCGCGTCGCCGTCCAGAGTCCGCCCGCTTTCTTGGCGCCGGCGAATGCTGAGGGAGAATGGACTCTTGCATCTCCGGTGGCTACGCAGATTTTTAGAACGCAGCCGGTTCGCAGTTTCAATGAAAGCGCCCAGACTCACCGAGCCGCGGCCCCGCCGCGCTATGTGCTCGATAGCGTTCCCGTGAGTTATGAGCCGACTTTCAGATTTTAAGCGCGGTCTAGCCCGACTTGCCTCCGGCGGGTCGCGCATTCAAATTTCACAAATTGAAAATCTGCGCCACATTATGTCCCGCAAAGCTGCGTTCGCACTGATTTTCTTCTCCGGCGCGAACTTGCTGTTTGCGCAGGAGCAGTCCGCCACCGCAATTAGCCACCAGGTTAAAGACATCTTTGGGCGCGCCGCCAAAGCGGTGGTCAAGATTCATGGCGTCGATCAACACAGCGAAATCTGCGGAACCGGATTTTTCATCGATCCCACAGGGACGCTTTACACCGCATACACGGTTGGAGGTGAAGCGGGCAATTTCACAGTTGAATTCGGCGGCAAAAAATACCCAGCGCGCCAGCTTTTGGCGGACATCCGCAGCGGGACTGCCATGTTAAAAATAGATGAAGCCACTCCAACCCTGCCGATTGGTAAATCCGAAGAACTGGAAGTGGCAACGCCTGTCGTGGCGATCGGTTATCCTTTGGATTTACCGGAAACGCCCAGTTTTGGGATGGTCGCAGGATTTGATCGGAAATGTCTCGGCCGCTATTTTTCTACTACCCACGTGCGCCTTAATCTGCCGGCGCAGCGCGGAGAAGCCGGCGCCCCGCTCGTGAACATGAAAGGAGAAGTCGTTGGCATCGTGGTCAGCAGCCTTGAGAACAACTCGGCGTGTTATGCAGTGCCAATCGAAGCAGCAGAGAAAATTCGAGGCGATTTCGTGCGTTTCGGCGAGCCCAGGCACGGCTGGATCGGGATCAATGTTTCCATGGCGCGCCAGCCGGTGGAAGGTTCACTCGCTGAAATGACGCAGATCATGGAAGATACACCGGCCGCACGTTGCGGAATCAAAGCCGGCGACATTCTCGTACAAGTGGGCCGGAAGAAAGTAACTCAGCCGGAAGATGTGCTGGATGCCTCGTTCTTTATCACCGCCGGCGACAGCGTCCCGATCACTGTGATTCGGGGGAATCGAAGACTGACTTTTAACGTGCAGGCTGGTCTTCATCCAGCCAGCCGGAGTGGGCCATTACTCGCTTCCCCTGCCTCGCCCGCGATGAATCAGGCGATTCCGCTTACGCTCGGTTCCGATGTGCAACGCACGCCATAGCCGGGAGTGGTTTTCGCTCGAGAGTTGATAGTTAACAGTCCTAGCGGCAACCTGTCACAGCAATTTCCGAAACGCGGCTTCGTCGAGAATTCGAACACCCAGTTCCTTCGCCTTCTCCAGTTTGCTACCCGGTTCAGCGCCTGCGATCACGTAATCGGTTTTCCCGCTCACGCTGCCGGTGACGCGTCCACCGAGCGCTTCGATTTTTTCGGTTGCTTCTTCCCGGGTTAATGAGGGCAGCGTTCCTGTGAGAACAAAAGTTTTCCCGGCCAGCGGCAACTCCGCCGCTTTTTTTGCCGAAAGGTTTTCGCTCTTCGGCTTAATTCCCAATTGCCTTAGCCGGAGCAGGATTTTTTTTCCGGCTGTCGAGCCGAAGAAGTCGAGGACGCTTTTTGCAACCACTGGCCCCACTTCGGTGACAATGGCGCGCTCTTTTTCGGCTTTGCTTTTCGATCGCTTGGCGAAACCAGCGTGAATTAGCCGATCGGCAATTTCTTTCGTCCCGCCGTCGCGGGATTTTTGTTCCCGCTTTTCGCGGTAATGCAAAACGTCGCGGAGCAATTGTGAATTGGCCACCTCGTCAATCGTATCGTGGAAACGGGTGAGCTGTTTTGCCGTGGTTTTTCCCACGTCGGGAATAGCAAGAGCAAAAAGCCACCGCGAAAGCGGCAACGTTCGCGCGCGCTCGATCGCGTGGATTGCTTTCGTCGCATTTTTCTCGCCGAACATGCGCGGTGCTTCATCGGTCCCTAGATTCAATTTGGCGAGTTGTTCCGTTTTTAGTTCGAAAAGGTCGAGTGGCTCCCGTACGAGCCCGCGTTCGATCAGTTTATCCGCCACAATTCCGCCTACACTTTCGATGTCGAGGGCACTCCGCGCCGCGAAAAATTCGACTCGTCGCGTCGTTTGCGCCGGACACTGAAGATTTTCGCAGCGCCAAGCCACGAACTGCGGGTCGCGGCGAATCGGCCCCCCGCATACGGGGCACTTGCCGTGGATGTGCTCGGAAAAATCGAACGGCTTCGCGCTGCGCGGCCGTTTTGATTTCACCACTTCGACAACCGCGGGGATGACTTCGCCTGCTTTCTCGATCACCACCGTATCGCCGATGCGGATGTCTTTGCGTTTGATTTCGTCCTCGTTGTGCAACGTTGCGCGTCCGACGGTACTTCCACTCACCAGCACCGGCTCCAGGACCGCTACCGGCGTGAGAATTCCGGTGCGACCCACCTGAATCACGATGTCGTTCAGACGCGTCTCCACGCGTTCGGCTTCGTATTTGTAGGCGATTGCCCAACGCGGCGATTTCGCGGTAAATCCGAGACGCTCGCGTTGCGCAAACGAATTCACCTTCACTACCGCGCCATCGGTTTGATAAGCAAACTTGTGACGGATGCCGTCGAGCTCATGAATTGCATCTAAGATTTCCTCGACCGACTCGGCC
>QHNF01000336.1 GCA_003218345.1 Verrucomicrobiota bacterium
AATATAGCTTCCTCATTGGCGCGACCGACCCTTATATCGTGGTGCCAGGCGCATTCACGCACAGCCGTGACCCCGTTAAACCTGGTGACTACGCGGTCGTTGTTTTTGGCAATTCGATTTATCCAGCCATCGTCGGCGACATTGGACCTAACGACAAAGTCGGCGAAGCATCGCTGCGCATTGGAAAAGAGGTCAACGCGCTTTCGACGCCTTACAATCGCCCTGTGAGTGATCTTAAGGTGACTTATCTGATTTTCCCCGAAACCGCTGAGAAACCATTTGGCCCGCCGGATTTGGAAAAACTTCGGGTCCGCTGCGAAACGCTGGTCAAAGAAATCGGTGGCGCGAGCGTGCCGCTGCATCATTGGGAAAATATCGTTCCGGCTTCGCCTACTCCCAGTCCCTCGCCGGGTCCTTTTTCTTCTCCGAGTACGACATCGTCTCCGTCGTCAACTGTACCCCCGAGATTAGCGGCATCGCCATCACCGACATTTGCATTTCCGATTGCCAGCCCGGTCGGCACTGCGGCTGAGGCCCCACTGCGCGCGCCGACAACTTCACCCGGAGCGATGCCAAACCCTCCGAAAAATGGGAAGCGGTGAACGCTAGAAGCCTGATGCAGTGCAAACCTATTTCTACAGATGAAATGATCATCCGCGATGCTGTCGAAGCCGACCTGCCGGCGATCATCGAAATTTACAACGCTGCAATCGCGAGCAGAATCGCGACAGCACAGCTTGAACCGGTCACGATCGAGGAGCGCCGCGATTGGTTGAGCGAACATTCACCCGAGCATTACCCTTTTTGGGTGGCGGAAACCGAGGGTCGGGTGATCGGCTGGCTCAGTTTCAAAAGATTTCTACCCCGGGCTGCGTACCGCGGGACAGCCGAGATCGCGATTTACGTTGATGAGAAATTCCGGCGCCGCGGCGTGGCGCGGCGATTATTGGAAGAAGCGATCGCCCGTGCGCCTTTGCTTGGGATCACAGCGCTTGTCGGTCTGATCTTTCGACACAATGAACCGAGTCTAAATTTATTTCAGCGGTTCGGATTTCAGCGCTGGGGATTGTTGCCGAGAATTGCGCGGCTCGATGACGTGGAACGTGACCTCGTCGTTATGGGACAAAATCTTGGCGTACATAGTAGTGACGGCCCTATAAGCGCTCCATTTTCCGCAGGACAAGCGCATAATGCCGACACATCGGACTGGCGTGGCTATAACGATTGCCTGAGACTGATGCACACCCTCATGGAGTACCGGCACGAGCCGATTCATTCGGAGCTGCTGAAAATTCGTGACAAATATTCCATGTTGCATCTGGATGCACTGATCCTCATTTATCACTTCGCGAAAATCTGCTCAGGCCACATCCTGGAAGTTGGCGCCTTTGTTGGCGGTGCGACTATCGCTGCAGCATTCGGCGTGCGCGATTCACGCCAGCAAAAAAGGTTGGTTGCGATCGAGCCGGGCGGCGGCGTGAAACACAAACGGCTCAGTACGCGCAATATCTTGCGCGACTTGGAACGAAACCTTGCCAAGCAGCGCATATCAGAAATGGTTACAATCGTCAAAGGCCGCTCTTTTCAGCCGGCAACAATCTCTGCGGTGAATCAAGCGTTCGGCTCGGACGAAATTGGGTTGCTGATCCTCGACGCGGATGCCGCCAAGCGGCGCGATATTGAATGCTACGGCAAAAAACTGGCAGAGGGTTGTTGGATGGTCATCGACGACTATTATGGTCCCCGCTCGAACACAAAGATAACACCGAGCCGCGATGACGTAGATGCGCTAGTCGCAGCGGGCTGGCTGGAGCCGCTGGGGTTTTACGGTTGGAGCACATGGGTCGGCCGATGGCGCGGCGCCGCAGCCGAAGTTACCTGTTAAAGAGTTACATAAGAACAGTTCACGCCATATTCCGCTACCCTTCCTCCGGGCCTATGACGAGATGAATGATTCCGTTCGGTGCAGCAATGAAGAAGCCGTTGAAATCTTCGCTTAATTGCTCAACTTCATCTCGCCGCGCTACGCCGTGCACCTTCAGGAATGACGCCGCTGCTTCGGTGTCATTGGTTTCCAGTTCAAGCCAGATGTCGGGGTGACTCAGATTCGATACCTTGTC
>QHNF01000342.1 GCA_003218345.1 Verrucomicrobiota bacterium
CGATTACATTCTGCGCTTCTTTTGGAAGATGAAACCCGGCATTCACCCAGAATATTACGAGACCGATATCGTGTGCGCATGCGGCGCGGTGTATCACACCCGCTCCACCCGTCGCGATATTAAGATCGGTATTTGTGCCGCTTGCCATCCCTTTTTCACAGGCGAACAAAAGTTCGTGGATACCGCCGGGCGCGTCGAGAAATTTGCCCGCCGTTACGGTAGCACTAAAGCGGCGCGGGCTGAGAAAAAAGGTTAGCTGAGCTGTAGCCGCCTCGTCCTGCCGAGGCAGCACCCTTCGGCCACGCGGTGCCCAGGGGCAGAAACCACCAATGGACTTTAACTCCCTAATTCAACTCAAACGCGAACGTTTCGATCAACTCGAACGCGATATTGCCGATCCGGCGCTTTTTTCCAACCGCCAACGCGCAAGCGAGATCATGCGCGAGCACGCGAGCATCAAACAACTGCTCGCGAAATGGGACGAACTCGAAGCGGCGCGCAAGCAGTTGGACAACAATCGCGAACTTGCGCTGTCGTCCGATGTCGAGATGGCGGCCATGGCTGACGATGAGATTCCGGACCTCGAAAAGCGAGTGGCCGGTCTTGAACGCGATGTTCAGATCGCCTTGCTGCCACGGGACGAAAATGAAGACCGCGATGCCATCGTGGAAATCCGTGCCGGAACGGGCGGAAGCGAAGCGGCCATTTTCGCCGCCGATCTTTACCGCATGTACCATCGTTACGCGGAATCTGCCGGCTTGAAAACCGAGGACCTCGAATCGAGTCCGTCGGAACTCGGCGGACTAAAGGACGCGATATTCCGTGTTTCGGGCGAATCTGTTTTTCGAAAACTGCGTTATGAAAGCGGCGTTCATCGTGTGCAACGCGTGCCCGCGACGGAGGCGCAAGGTCGCATCCATACATCGACAGCGACGGTCGCAGTGTTGCCGGAGGCGGAAGATGTGGATCTCGAATTAAAGCCGGAAGATTTGCGAATTGAAGTCTCGCGCGCGGGAGGTCCAGGCGGGCAGGGCGTGAATACGACCGACTCGGCGGTGCAGGTTTTGCATATTCCGACAGGCGTAATCGTGCGTTGTCAGGATGGCCGCAGCCAGATCAAGAACAAGGAGCGGGCGTTGTCGATATTGCGGGCACGCTTGCTGGAGAGAAAGCAGCGCGAGGAAGCCGAAAAATATAGCGCGCAACGCCGCGGCCAGATTGGCACCGGCGGGCGTGAAGAAAAAATTCGCACCTACAACTTCCCTCAGAACCGCGTGACCGATCATCGCATCGGCTTAACGCTTCATAATTTGGATCGTCTAATCGACGGCGATCTCGGCGAGCTGATCAGAGCGCTGCAATCCGCCGATGTGGCTGAGCGGTTGAAAGAATCGGCGGCCGTATGAGCAATCTGCTTCTGTCATTTCGACCGAAGTATCCCGCCAGCGCGGGATGACTGTTTTTCGTTAATCGCAGGTCGATCAGATAACAGTTAGAGATTCCTCGACCCATTCGACTTCGCTCAGGGCAAGGCTTTCGCTCGGAATGACAAAGGAACGCACATGACCGTGCTCGATGTATTGCAATCAACGACTGCGTATTTTAAAAAACGAGGGATCGAGAATCCGCGGTTGAATGCGGAGCATCTGCTTGCACACGCGCTCGACCGCACGCGCATGGAACTTTATCTGGAATTCGAGCGCATTCTTAACGAAACAGAACTTGCGCCATTGCGCGATCTTGTCCGACGCCGGGGCGAAGGTGAGCCGCTCCAGCATTTGCTCAGCACCGTGGAATTTTGCGGCCACACGTTTCTTTGCGACGACCGCGCACTAGTGCCGCGGCCGGAAACAGAGCAACTGGTGGAAATCGTCGAATCGAAAATCGAGAATCAAAGATCGAAAATTCTGGATGTCGGCACCGGCAGCGGCGTGATTGCCCTCAGCCTGGCGAAAAAACTTCCCGAGGCGCAGATCTTCGCTGTTGATATCTCGGAAGACGCGCTGGCACTCGCGGAAGAAAATGCGGCCCGGCTCGGCTTAAGTGGCCGCGTGCAATTTAGAAGAGGCGCTCTTCTTGAAAATTTGGATCAAAGATTCGACCTGATCGTTGCGAATCTTCCGTATATCGCAATGCGCGACAGACACACTCTTTCACGTGAAGTTTTACACGATCCGGAAGTCGCGCTCTTCGCAGGCCCTCGCGGTGACGAATTGGTACGCGAACTGATTGAGCAGGCTCCGGCGCGACTTCGCCCGGCCGGAATGCTGGCCCTGGAAATAGGGCTCGGCCAGAGCGAAGCGCTTCTTTCGGCCTTGGCGGAAAAAAATTACCGCG
Organism: Verrucomicrobiota bacterium; assembly: GCA_003218345.1. Lineage (GTDB taxonomy): Bacteria > Verrucomicrobiota > Verrucomicrobiia > Chthoniobacterales > UBA10450 > Udaeobacter. Next base: position 2,338 of record QHNF01000342.1, read on the forward strand.
ACATTTGTTCGGAAAACGATTATTCAGCTGTGACACGGTTCCTTTTTGCCAGATATGGATAAAATCCTCATCCACGGCGGCCACTCGCTCTCCGGGTCGATCAAGGTCAGCGGCTCGAAGAATTCTTCGCTGCCGATCCTGGCTGCGACGTTGCTTACGCCGGAGCCTTGTGTCGTTCATGGCGTACCCGACCTGAGCGACACGCACTACATGTTGCAAATTCTAATCCATCTGGGTGCGCAAGTGGAACGGGCCAGCGGCACGGTGAGCGTCACAGCTGAAAAGGTCCAATCGGTCGCGCCCTACGATGTCGTGCGCAAAATGCGCGCCTCCGTCTGTGTGCTTGGACCGCTGCTAGGCCGCTGCAAAGAGGCGACCGTGTCGTTGCCCGGAGGCTGCGTGATCGGTGATCGA
>QHNF01000343.1 GCA_003218345.1 Verrucomicrobiota bacterium
AGATCACGCCGGTTTTCGTTACAAGGAGAAGGTAAAAGAATTCCTGGCCACACTCGGGCACGAAGTGAAAGATTTCGGCACGTTCAGCGGGGAACCAGTGGATTATCCGCTTTTCATTCGCCCGGCTGCTGAAGCGGTAGCACGGGGCGAGTGCGAGCGGGCAATAGTCTTCGGGGGCTCAGGCAACGGCGAGGCAATGGTTGCAAACAAAGTCCACGGCGTACGTTGCGCGCTTTGCTGGAATGAAGAGTCGGCCCGTCTGTCGCGACAACACAACGACGCTAACGTCCTTTCCATCGGGCAGCGTCTGATTCCGGAAGATTTGGCGCTAAAATTTGTGCGGATCTGGCTTGAAACCGCTTTCGATGGCGGGCGGCATGAGAGACGGGTCGCGATGTTAAACGCGATGTAAGAACGCTCTTCTGATAGGGATGCCGCGCTGCGGCCTCCAATCGGCGTAGCGCGCCGACCCTCCCAGCGTGAGCTTCATGAAATTGGCGATACATTATTAGATCAATCGATCCAGACAGACTGCGGCCAGAAAAATCGCGCTCACAAATGCGTTGCTTTGAAAGAACGCTCGATTGATTCCGGCCAGATCAAGTTTCTCGATTTTATGTTCGTAAAAAAGCGCCGCTGCGACGAATACCATCGCGCAGTAATAGAATCCGCCGAGCTTTGCCACGAGGCCAAAAGCGATGAGCGCCGCAAACGCCACGAGATGCAGCAGCTGCGCCAGACGCAGGCCGCGCGCGATCCCCAGTTTCACGGCAAGCGATCGAATGCCTTCGCGCCGGTCGAAATCGTAGTCTTGGGTAGCGTAAATCAGATCGAATCCCGCTACCCAGCAAATTACGCCTGCCCCGAGCACAAGCGGCGCAAGATCGACGCGTCCAGTCTGCGCGATCCAGGCGCCGACTGGAGCGATGGCGAGCGCCAATCCCAGGAAGAAGTGCGTTGCGCTAGTGAACCGTTTGGTGAGCGAGTAGAAAAAAATCGCGACAAGAGCGACCGGCGCGAGAACAAACGTCAGGCGATTAATTGCGGCTGCCGCGATAATGAATCCGGCAGAACTCAGAGCCAGCAAAACAAGAGCCGCCGCTTTTGAAACGAGTAAGTGACGGGACGCGGTGCGCGGATTCCGTTGATCGAGCGACCAATCAACCAACCGGTTGAAAAGCATTGCTGCGGTGCGTGCGAACACCATGCAGATGACGACTAGGAGCAGAATTCTCAATGACGGCCAGCCGTTCGCGGCAACGATCAGCGCGCCGAGAGCAAAAGGCAGCGCAAAGATTGTGTGTGAGAAACGAATCAACCGGAGAAATCCAGACACCGGCCCGCCGATTCCGGTTCCCTCGTAGTGCCGATCTTTCGGGTGCAGAGCCAATGACATTCAGAGATCGCTGTCGAGTAAGGCTTTCAACTGTTTACTTGCGCCAGACAAGATCGGCATCCCGTGTGCGAAAAGAATCCGCTCGGCTTTGTAGGCCAAGAGTTTCCGCAGCGAGCGCCGCATTTCTTTTTCGTTCGAGCAGTATTTCGCAGGAAGAGATGCGAACCCGTAAGGTTCAAAATTGATCAGGGCGTCGCCAACGATCAGCGTTCCGCCGCCCTGCCCGTAATGAAGAACGATTTCTCCAGTTGGGGCGCCCTCGATGCTGATCACATGCAAGTCGTCACAAATCTCGTCGCCATCGGCAACGCTCCCGAATTTGCGTGGCATTTGATCAACGAATGTTTCAGATCGCGCAAAAATCGGCGCCGAAAACTGCTCGGCAAACTGCGCTGAAGCGCGCTGATGATTGAAATTCGTCACGATGATTCCCGCAACATGGGCAGAACCAATAAGTTCATCAAACGCCTCGCTACGCAACGGAATGGGATCGACAAGATATGCAGCGTCCGAAACCAGGAGACAGGTCGAACAAAGGTCCGCTTTAACGCTGGGATCGTAACCATGCCAAATCGCGACGTTAGGAGCGATTCGGTCAAAATCTGACGCCGAACTCACAGGACGAACCCTCACCTTTCAGGATTTACCGGAAAATGTTTGTTCTTGAGGTTTTCCGGGATGCGCTTTGTTTGTTCCATCTCGATCTTTTCGGTCGCAGCATTTAGCGCGTCGTAAGCTTCGCGGCTTTTCGCCGCGCGGCACATGTAGGCGGTCGCGTGTGCGAGTGGAATTCGCGCTTCAGGCAATCCGACAAATTCCACCGCTTGTTGCGTCGCGATTGCGAGTGGCAACGCTTCTGGATCGGCAAGGCCAATGTCTTCGCTAGCGAAAATGACGATGCGCCGCGCGATGAAGCGGAAATCCTCGCCTGCGTGCAGCATTTTCGCCAGCCAGTACATGGCGCCTTTCTCATCGGAAGCGCGCATGCTTTTGATGAATGCGCTGATCGTGTCATAGTGCGCGTCGCCTGCGCGATCGTACACGACCGCTTTCTGTTGGATGCTTTCCTCCGCAACCGCGAGCGTAAAATGAATAGTAGGGCGAGCGTCCTTGCTTGCCCTTTTCTCAGGCGCAACCGAGGGCGGTTGCGCTACCTTTGGCGGAGTTGTGAGCACGCCAATCTCGAGTGCGTTTAAGCATTTGCGCGCGTCGCCGTCGCTTAGCTTCGCCAGATGTCGGCGGGCGTTCTTGTCCATCGTCACGTTGTAGTTTCCTAGGCCACGTTCTTTGTCGGCCAACGCGCGGTCGATTAGGTGTTCCAGTTGCTCGACACCCAGCGGTTCCAGTTGGAAGACCTGCGAGCGCGAGACCAGCGCGCTGTTTACGTAAAAGAACGGGTTGTAAGTCGTCGCGCCGATAAGCCGGAGATTTCCGGTCTC
>QHNF01000340.1 GCA_003218345.1 Verrucomicrobiota bacterium
TCATTCTAATCATGTCCGTTCTTGTTGTTGGCTCGATTGCGATCGACACGGTTAAGACACCGATGGAAGAACATTCCGATTTGTTAGGCGGATCGGCTTCCTATGCGGCGCTCGGCGCAAGTTTTTTTTCACCAGTCCAGCTGGTGGGCGTTGTCGGCGATGACTTTCCTGAATCCGAATTTGAGTTTTGGAGCTCGCGCAAGATCGACAGTGAAGGCGTGCAGCGGTCGAATGGGAAGACTTTCCGCTGGTCGGGCGAGTACTCTTGGGACCTGAACACGCGTGAGACGCGCTCAATCGCGCTCAATGTCTTCGAACATTTCAAACCGGTCTTGCCGGAATCGTACCGTCAAACCGATTTCGTTTTGCTGGCCAACATCGCCCCCTCGTTGCAAGCGCATGTGCTCGACCAGATGAAGCGCCCGCGATTCGTTGTCGCTGACACGATGGATCTTTGGATCGAGACAGCAAGATTGGATCTGGATGCGCTGCTTCAGCGCATTGACCTGCTCATTCTTAATGATAGCGAAGCGCGCGAGATCACCAAGGAAACCAGTCTCATCAAGGCGGGGCGTAGCATTCGAAAAATGGGGCCGGAGTATGTCGCGATAAAAAAAGGCGAACATGGCGCGCTGCTCTTTGGCGAAGGAGATCAGTTCTTCAGTTGTGGCGCTTATCCGCTCGAAGACATTCACGATCCAACCGGGGCAGGGGACACATTTGCCGGCGGCATGGCCGGATATCTCGCTGGCACAGTGAAGAAGGTGCATTTTAATGATCTGCGCATAGCGATGATTTACGGCAGCGTGCTGGCCAGTTTTTGCGTGGAGGCGTTCAGTCTCGAACGGTTGCGTCAACTCACCATGGATGAAATTGCAAAACGCTACGAGACATTCAAATTGATGAGCCAGTTCGAGGTGGCGGTTTGATCTCTCGCTCTTCGATTTCCTTGCGATTCGCCAGAACTGCATTTCTTGTTGGCGCCGCCTTTCTTTGGCCCGCGATTGTTGATTTTGGCGCACGCGACGGATCCAAGGATTGGATCGTTCTTGAGAATTGCCGGCTCATTGCGAATCCGGCGAATGATGGCGACAGTTTTCACGTAAGCGTTGGCGAGAAGGAGTATCTTTTTCGCCTCTATCTGGTTGATGCGCCCGAAACCGATGCAATGACTCCGACGCGCCTGGTTGAACAGGCGAAATACTTTGCGATTACTGTGCCGCAGGCCATCGAAGTAGGCCAAGCAGCGAAAGAGTTTACGCGGAAGAAATTGTCTCAGCCGTTTATGGTGTTTACACGCATGTCAGAAGCGATGGGTCGCAGCAAAATGGAGCGGTTTTATGCCTTTGTGCAGACTAAAGATGGTGATCTGGGCGAGCAGTTGGTTCGCAACGGACTCGCACGGAACTACGGATTCAGAGCGGTGCCACCGGGAATAAAAAATTCGCGACTCGAGGTAGAAAAACTTCAACAATTCGAGGATCAAGCCAGCCAGGAGAAAATCGGCGGCTGGGGCGTTAATATTGGACGACTAGATATGCGCGCGCAAAAGCTAGCGCCTTTTAGTGTTTTCGTTGCCGGAACAAAAGCTCGGCCACGCGCGACGCTCTTGGCGAATTCGTCGCCGCGGATTTCTCCAATGCCGACGCCGAGCTCGTCCATTGCCACTTCCAGTCCAGTCGAGGCTAAGAAGCCGCACGCGAAAGAAAAAATCGAGCTCGGCAGGATCGACATCAACACCGCAACGGAAAAGGAACTGAAAATGATTCCCGGTATCGGGCCGGTGATGGCTGCTCGTATCATCGCAGCGCGACCGTTCCGGAGTGCGGATGATCTGAAAAAGGTGAGCGGAATCGGCGATAAAAAATATGTGAGGATCCGGCCGTACTTTCAGTAACTCGGTCCGTATCTCATCGTAGAAGAGCGCGATAATGACTGGGAGTGCGGTGGGCAAGCGGAGTGGGATATTGCCGCGCTTGACTGCAGATCGTTCACACGAGTCACTGCGGATTTTACGCTCTCACGGGGCCAGCCGGGCCAAACGCGCCGCGTATGTAGCGACAATCCCGCCCAAAATGCTGCCGGCAATCACGTCACTGACAAAATGATAATTCATCGCCACAAGACTCACGAGCATCGCACCACAAGGAACGGTGACGAAGGCTCGACTGCGCGGCATCGCAATCAACCACACCGTTGCGAAGCCCAAAATTCTGGTAGCATGGCCGGACGGAAAGCTGCCGATATCGTCGCCACGCTGAAACGGATGGAAACCGTACTTTCCGTTGCCGATGAGCGATGGATTATCAGTGGACCAAGTCTGCGGCCAATAGCGACCGCAAACATCCCCCAGCGATGTCCGGAATTCATCGGCCACAATCAAGCTGAGGCAGGCGACCAACAGCACTTTTTGCAAGCGCACAAATGGTCCCCACGCCCGTCGAACCATCAGCAACGTCAAGATCAGCGGCGACCAGGTCTGCAATTCTGGCGGCGGGTAGGTGAGCCAGCGGAAAACTTGGAACTTGTTGATTTGATGATGATAGACAAAGAACGCAACCGGTCGATCAATCCAAAAGTAACAGACCAGCACCGCAGCCACGCAGAGAGTCACTGCGATCAACGTACGTCCCAACAATTTGCGATAGTCAGTTTCGGGCATCGTCGAGTCG
>QHNF01000344.1 GCA_003218345.1 Verrucomicrobiota bacterium
CAGCGCGTGACAAAAATATCTCCGTGAATTTGCACCATCTTCTCTTTCGGTGAACCAGCGCGCGCATGCAGATCATCCACGTTTTGCGTGACTAGCAGGAACTCTTGCGCGTGTTGCGCCAGCTTCGCGATCGCTTGATGCGCTGGATTCGGCTGCGCAGCGCGAATGCGCCGGCGGCGTTCACGGTACCATTCCCAAACTAACTTGGGATCGGCACCGAACCGGAATTTGCCATCGGCCAACGTGCATTGCTCTTGCAATCGCCCGGAGGAAATCTGCTTTGGGACTGTATTTCATTGCTGGATGGCGAAACCATCGCCGAGGTGAACGAACGCGGCGGCATCCGCGCCATTGCCATTTCGCATCCGCATTTTTACTCGTCGATGATTGAATGGAGCGAACGATTCGACGCGCAAATCTTTTTGCATGCCGCTGACCGCGAATGGGTCATGCGCAAAAGTCCGCGCATTCAATTTTGGGAAGGAACAACCTTGTCGCTCTGGGATGATCTCACGCTGATCAACTGTGGTGGTCATTTTGAAGGCGGCACCGTGCTGCATTGGCTCGCACGTGCCAATGGCAAAGGCGCGTTGCTGACAGGCGACATTATTACCGTGGTGCAGGATCGCCGGTACGTCAGCTTCATGCGAAGTTATCCAAATCTCATTCCGCTTAGATCCCCGGCAATACGCCGCATCGTCGAAAGAATCGAACCATTCTCTTTCGATCAAATCTACGGCGGCTGGTGGCAGGCGAACGTCTTGTGCGACGCTAAAGCCGCCGTAACGCGCTCGGCGGACCGCTATCTGTGCGCGATCGCATCTGCCGAAAATTACGGTTAAGGTCCAGCGGCACTCTCGTGCTAGTTTCCGCTTTAGAAATCGCCTCAGCGAGTTTATCTACCATTATCCGCGCTAATCTGGAAAAATCCGCGGCGAGACAAGCCGTGAATCCGCGGAACTTTTTCTCCGAGCTGAAGCGGCGCAATGTTTACAAGGTCGCGATCGCCTACACAGTGGTCGCGTGGCTACTCATTCAAATCGCCACGCAGGTTTTTCCCTTCTTCGAAATTCTGAATTGGGGTGCGTCTTGCAAGCTCGCAATAGCCCCCCTCGTTTTCTCCTGTCGTTGCGCGTGGAAAGAGATAAGCTTTCCACGCGGCCAAACCTGGAGGAATCACGGAATGCACATGTTCACTCGAAAGACCGAACCCGCGGCCCCCGCAAAAGAATCGGCCAGACCATCTGTTGTCCCAGGGCCATCCAATCGCACGTTCATGCCAATGCAATCCGGCGCTCTTCTCTCCCGAGGAGTTTCGATCAAAGGCTCGGTCAAATTCCTGAACGAGCTGCTCATCGACGGCGAGGTGAAGGGCACAATCGATTCCACCGGAACGCTCACGATCGGGGAGCACGCGCGCATATGCGGTGAGATCAGGACGAAATCGGTGAAGGTGCGAGGGACGGTGGAGGGCAATATTTTCGCGACTGAACGCTGCGAGCTCCAGGCGGGTTGCTCGCTGCGTGGTGACATCGAAGCGCCCCGGGTGGTGGTTAATGAGAATGCGACATTTCTTGGCAGCGCAAAGGTCGGGACGGGGAAGTCACTCCCGGCCTGACCTTTGCCTTTAGCAGCGGCCCGGGCCCGCCTGCCCGGAGACCATTGGAACCCTGTTGCAGGGGTAGCAGGGGTTGCCGGGCTTCACGCCACTCTGCTGCCCGAACGCACTGTGGTGCAGAATTACAGGGCATCAGGGTTGCAGGGTTGCATTAGGCGGGCGTTCGTACACATCACAATCAACGACACCCCACCCCTGGAGGGTATACCCCTGCGTGTACGAAGGGCAGTTTCGTTATAAAAAGGTGTGAGAAAAATCTCTTACTCAAAAGTCGAGAGCGGCCTAGCGTCGGTTTCCTCAGCGTTCAGGCTAGGCGCATTAACGCTCATCGTCTTAGACCGGTAGGGACAGCACGCTGCGCTGCCGGACGCCGCTGCGCAGCGTCCCTACCATCCACGAAATCAAAGCCCCTCGCAGGGATTTCAACCCAGAACGCCCTTGGAGACAGCGGAATCTGCGCCTATTAACGCCAAGTCTTCAGTGCCGGACTTGGCGAATCTAGGGAACAGTCGTATCCTCTTCGCGCGGCGGCCTGCCCAACAGCTTAGACAGAATTGATTCTTGCTTTCGGGGCGACTGATTCGCTGATTGGGGCGCGGGGGTTTGCTCGCCGCGAGCTTCTCGTTTTGCCGCGGGAGAAGCCGATGGCTCCTCCCTTCCGGATTCCATCATTGTAGGTCGAACCGGAGCGCCCTCTTCCGATTTCGTGCTTCGCGATTTCGACTCGCGCGATGCGCTGGTTTTTTCGGCGCGAGTTTCTACCGGCTTAACCGTGCCGGATACATTTGGCGGCCGTTCACCCCCGCGGCCGCGGGACGGGCTGGATGCCTCCGATGTACCGGGTTGCTGAATCGTCCCGCTCGTTAGTCGCTCCGCAGCAAGCGCTCCCGCCATTCGCATCTGCTCAACCGTGGGCGTCGAGGAAGCCGGTCTCTTTTCGCGAACCCGAGGTTTGGGTTCTGCCGGTGTCCCTGATTCCCGCTCCGGCCGC
>QHNF01000345.1 GCA_003218345.1 Verrucomicrobiota bacterium
CGCAGCAGACCCGCCAGAACGCGCCAACACTTCAGCAATTCTAAACCGAAGTCGACGATACGTCGTCGTCTTGTGCTAACACTTCTCAAGAGAATGGCGGCTTCAGCACGTTTTCAATTGGAACAGCGTTTATCACTCGCACGATCACTGACCTGTCGTGCAGCTGAATCAGGTTGATAGAGCCGGGATCAATCTCAATGCGAAATAGAAGATCCAAATGCATGCCCAAGAAATAGGTGAGTGCACCGCGAATTACATCCGCGTGGCTGAAAATTGCGACGCAGTGAAATTGCCGCCGCAAATCGGCTATTTTTCTGATCGCGCGTGCTTGGACGTCCAGCATCCATTCGCCGTTAGGCGGTGCAGTGTTGCTGCGAAACGTGTTCCAGTTCTGCCATTCCGGCGACGAATTCATTTCAACCAATGTGCGATTCGTCCAATCACCCATGTCCAGCTCATTAAATTCATCCGCAATGTTCACGGACAGATCCAACCTGCAGGCCAGCGGTTCTGCGCTCTCGCGCGCTCGCTCTAGCGGACTAGAAAAAACAGCATCAATGGGCAAAACAGAAAGCCTGTCAGCAAGTTGCTCGGCTTGTTGTCGACCTGCTTTGTTAAGATGGATGCCGGAGGTACGTCCTAAAATTCTTTTTCCCAGCACGTCGTGAGCCGCGTGGCGAATCAACAGGAGGCTGGTCATTCCTGTTAGCTTTACGAAGGCGCTGTTGTGTTCGCGATCGTCGACGCTGGCAATGTTACCGAGAACTGCGGCGCATACCGTCGGGTCATATGGGCTGAGAACTCCGCAAACTCGCACACATTAAGCGGAGGACTTGTGTAATGAGGTGCAATTCCGCGATGTGCCGGGGTAAAGCAAAGTGTAAGCGTAACATCAAATTCAGCCAGCGCGTTCATTTGTCGATCGAACCATTCTTGCGCGTTTGGCCGAAAACTGTCAGCCCAACTTAGCCCGGTGCGAAGATGTTTTACCCGGAGGCGACGCAAACATGCAACAGCCTCATTGAGTCGATGATCTTCAAAATTAAACCACTGACAAATACCCAATTGCGGGGTGTACGTTGCGAATAACTCCAGAGCGCGTTTCGGCGAACCGTCTTCCCGCAGCAGGCCCATGTGAAAATGTCGGTAGTATGCCGATCCTTCTGCCTCGCGATGCCGAGTGGTCGCGGGCCACGCACGTGGCAAATCATACAGCGAGTACCAATGGATTCGGGGAACACGGCCAATTAACAGTTCAGCTGTTCGGCGCAAGCCAAACTCCTGAACTTCTTCCGCACCGAAGCTGGAGACACCAACCTCGGAAATCCAGACCGGCAATTCAGTAGCAATTCAGTAACCTCTTGGATTTCGCGGACGCGGTCTGGCCATTCGTTTATCGGCCAGTGATTCCAATCCAATGGAAATCCGTGCAACGCCACAACATCAAAATGATCGAGCACGCCGAAACTTTTCATGCGTGCGATAAAGTTCGGATCGATGGGCGAAATACCGCCGAACACGCGCAACAAATTCGGATTCACTTCGGCGACTGCATCCGCGGCGGCAATCGCCATTTCTGAAAACATTCGCCATTCCGGGTCGATCTCGAAATCCCAATGGGATTTGTTGTTCGGTTCGTTCCAGATCATTACGGCTTCAATCATAGAAAAAATAACCAAAGCGAGCCGTTCTCGTCTTCAGAGCAGACATCCGTCTCGCCTGCCTTTTTTCACGCCAGACCTCAGATCTGTCTGGCACAACAGGGGGAGCGCCTGTCATCCGCTTTCCTGCATTAATCATAATCATCCCTGCGGATGGGCACGTAGATCGCGCGCGGCCCGCTCGGCAGCGCTCGATGCCGGCAGACGAGCACCTCGGCTTCCGGATGATCCACAATGTCGAATCCGGCGCTGCGCAACATCGCTTCCACGCAGGCACGATTTGGAATCCACCAGTTGGTCGGATCGCCGCTGTAACGTTTTTCGATGAAATACATCTTCGGAAACCCCGGCCGTTCGAACACGTCCGTTTCCGAAAATTCATAGTCGTCCTCGAGCAGCTCAATCGCTTCGCTTCCACGCTGGAGGGATTGAAAAATGAAGAGATCGGTTGCGACGTGCTGGTGGATCAGGTCGAGCGCGAGCAGCGGATGCCGCAGATGATAAAAAACGCCGAGAAACAGAACAATGTCGAATTTTTCGCCGAGCTCGTGCACGTCGTAAACGGAGAGTTTTCGGAATTCGATTTCGAATCCGAGCGCGTCCGCCGCAAACTGCGCTTGCGCGAGATATTTCTCGTCAAAATCGATGCCGACCACGCGATCGGCGCCGCGCCGTTTCATCTCGATGCTGTAGAACCCGGCGTTACAACCGATATCGAGGACAGTTTTGCCGTGCAAATCCGCGGGGATAGCATCCTGAAATCGCCGCCATTTTACTCGCGGATAATCACCGAGAAAATGATCGGGCGCGGTCTGCACACCGCCGATGTCAAGGTTGTGAAACCAATCACCCAGTGCGCGAACGCGCTGCGCCACTTGCTCACGCAAATCGGTCTGGATTTCGGCCGTCTCGGCGCTCATGCCACCGCGTGCTCCGGTTGATGGGTTACGCGGCTTAACAAACTGATTGCCGCGCGATACCCGTGCAGTGTTCCAACATCAACATACGATTTGCCGGCATGCACTCCAATCGCGCTGCCGCCGCGCGCCAACCACGCGTTGATCAGTGTGCCAATGTATTGATCCTGGCGATTTCGCTCCAGCCAGAACGACCGCAATTCATGCAGGGTTGCGCCGGGCATTTTGAAAGCGCCCCAAATCCAGTTCGATGATGCGTCCTGCTGTTTTACCTGGATTTCCAGCAGACGTCCGTCGTCAGTTGTGCGCACTGCGTCGAAAAACTGCGGCTCTTCAACCGGGAACAGAAGAAACGAGAGTTGATCCTCGCGTAACGCGCAAAGCGCATTTTCGGGAAACCAGATCGTGTCAGGCAAACCGACGCACACCGTTTCATTCGGAGCAACAAGTGGCGCGGCTTGAAAAATGGCGTCGCATAAACCGCTCGGATGCGGTTGCACGACAAAAGTGACCGTGACCGAATCGAGATTTCCGCCGCCGTAATATTCCAAGATGTCCGATTTTCCCGGCGCGATCACAAAACAAAGCTTGCTGGCGCCCCCGGTAATCATTCGATCGACAAGGTATTCGCTAATGGCGCGCGGACGCTCGACGGCGCCGTCAAGTCGACCGCCGACCGGAAGCAATTCCTTCGAAAACGCGAGTGGTTGAATTCGCGTGCCCGAACCAGCTGCTGGAATGATTCCCCACATGGACAACTTTGAAGTATGACGTTCGAGGTTTGATTCAGGCGACGGCCATTTCTCTGGAGTGAATGTTCTCGAGGATTTTCTGGAACTGAAGCGCGCGCTGTGCGCCGGTGTGCTCCGCCAGGACGCGCTCGCGTGCCGCGCACGCGATTCGAGTCAGTTGCGCATCAGGCAATTCGAGCGCGGCGAGGACTTCTTCGGCCAGGGCGGCGACCAGAATTTCGGAATCGGACGCGAAGAACTCGTCGAGGCCGTCCCACCAATCGCTCAGGATCGGAACACCGCACGCCGCAGCCTCGAACAATCGACCGGATGGACACCAGCCCATCTCACGCATCGCCGTGCGCGTAATGTTCAACGTCAGTCGAGACGAACAAAAAAAACTCGGGTGCTCAGCCGGCGGAAGATGTTGGACAAAAAAAATATTCTTTGTCCATGGAAACTCGGCTGGGTATTGCGCGCCGCCCATAACGAACCGCGCTTCCGGTGTGCGGCGAGCGGGCTCGATGAACAGATCGTGCAACATGCGTTGTCGATCCTGCGAGTACGTGCCGAGATACGAGAGCGCGCACCGATACACTTCCTTCGGCGCGACGCTCCGATGCACGTCGGGATCGACGCTGCCGTAGAG
>QHNF01000359.1:0-1617 GCA_003218345.1 Verrucomicrobiota bacterium
TCGAGAGTATGGCTGTCTCGGCCGCGAAACGCGAAGGCGTCCAGGTCAAACTTTACAGCATCATTTACGAACTGCTCGATCAGATCAAAGAAGCGATGGCCGGCCTGCTCGATCCCGAACATCGGGAAACCGTCATCGGACACGCGGAAGTAAAGCAGGTTTTCCAATTAAGCAGAGGCACGGTCGCAGGCTGTTTGGTCACCGACGGCCGCGTTGCCCGGAATGCACGCGCCCGCGCGCTCCGCAAGCGGCAGCCGGTTTACGACGGCGGGATTTCGACCCTGCGGCGTTTCCAGGATGACGTAAAAGAAGTACGTTCTGGACTGGAATGCGGGATCAAGCTCGGTGACTTCAGCGAATATCAAGTGGGCGACGTGATCGAGTGTTATCAACTCGAAGCGGTCGCGCAGAAACTATAAACGGAACGTTGCAGCGTTAAAGCGTTGAAAGGTTCAAGCGGTATCGAGCAGGCCGCTTCATCGCTTTATCGCTTCAATCCTTTAACGAAAAATGAAACACCGCATGCTGCGCATTAACGAAGTTGTAAAACGTGAATTGAGCGGGATCATTGCGCGCGAAATAAGTTTCGAAGGCGCGCTGGTCAGCATCAATTACGTCGACGTAACATCCGACTTAAAGAACGCGCACGTGTTTGTAAGCGTTCTAGGACCAGAAGCGGGCGAGAGCGTGATCGGCAGGCTCGCATCTCACCGGGCAACACTGCAAGCCGAACTTGCTCGTCACGTCACCATGAAATACACGCCGCACCTTGTTTTTCACCTCGATAACTCCATCGAGCGCGGGGCGCGAATCATAGAAATTTTGCAGGAAATCGAAGCTCCTAAGGACGAAAAGGAGTGAAGCTTTTAGCCACGGCCCTGCGGGCCGTCTATGGTAGCAGGTCGTTTCTTTTTTTCGGGACCGCCCACTGGGCAGTGGCTACAAAATGAGCGCTTCAAAATTGCAGGAAATCGGCCGGATATTTCGCGAGCACAGGCGTTTCGCCGTCCTGGGTCATGTACGTCCGGATGGTGACGCACTGGGCAGTCAGCTTGCGCTTGCCTTGTCGCTACAGCAGCTCGGAAAAGAAGTTCGTATATGGAACGAAGATGGAATGCTGGAGAAGTATTCCTTTCTGCCCCGCGCAGAATTGCTCACCAAACCACCTTCCGCCCCGGAAGATTTCGATGTTGCCATCGCACTTGATACAGCGATTCAAAATCGCCTCGGCACGGCTTTACCGGCTGTTCGGTCGGCGAAAATTTGGATTAACATCGACCATCACCTGAGTAATCCCGGTTACGGTGACGTGGTTTATGTTGATCCCTCCGCGCCTGCCACAGCAGAAATCATTTTTCGCCTGATCAACATCCAGAGCTTGCCGTTTAATCGCGATATCGCCGAAAATCTTTACGCTGCGATCTCCACCGACACGGGCTCGTTTCAATATCCACAAACCACTGCCGACACCATGGAAATTGCGGCGGAGCTCATTCGCACTGGTTTGAATGTTGGCCGCCTGAACCAGCAGCTCTATGAGAGTTATCCGCGGCGGCGGCTGGAACTCTTGCGCGAGCTGCTGCGTACCATGCGTTTCGAGGAAGAAGGCAGGGTCGC
>QHNF01000359.1:1637-4863 GCA_003218345.1 Verrucomicrobiota bacterium
AATGAAGGGCTCATCGATCATCTGCGCGCGATTCGCGGCGTGATCGTTGCCGTCTTCTTCGAAGAACTAACTGATGGCAAAGTGCGCGTTAGCATGCGTTCCAAAACTGACGCGGCCGACGTCTGCGCCATTTGCCAGAAATTCGGCGGAGGCGGACACAGTCTCGCTGCCGGCGCGCGCGTCGTGGGGACGCTCCGGGAAGTGGAAGACCGAGTTTTAAGAGAGGTCTGCGATAAAATTGATTCGTTAAAAACGTCAGCCGCTTCAACGTTGTAACGCTTTAACAGTTGTAACTTGTAACATGTCTCTTCTGGCCACTCCTGACGGTGTCCTGCTCGTGGATAAAGCCGAAGGCATGACATCGCACGACGTCGTCGCGCTGGTCCGGCGCAAACTCGAGATCAGGAGAGTCGGCCATTGCGGCACGCTCGATCCGATAGCTACCGGCTTGCTCCTACTCACCGTGGGGCGAGGCACAAAAGTTCAAGATTTGCTCATGAGCGAAGACAAGGAATACGCCGGCACATTCGTGCTCGGCGTGACGACCAGCACGCAAGATCGGCAAGGGGAAGTAATTCAGCAGCGACCAGTCCCTGAGCTCGATGAAAATCGCATTCGCGCCGCGTTCGAAAAGTTCCGGGGCGATTTCTATCAAATGCCGCCGATGGTCTCCGCGAAAAAGCATGGCGGTGTGCCGTTGTACAAACTCGCGCGCCAGGGAAAAGTGGTCGAACGCGAGGCACGCCTGGTCCATGTTTACCGCTATACGATCGATCGAATCGCCGTTCCTGAGATCGATTTTAGCGTTCTGTGCAGCAAAGGTTTTTACGTTCGCACCTACGTCCACGACATTGGCGAGACTCTCGGCTGCGGGGCACACCTAAAGTCGCTACGACGCACAAAATCCGGGCGCTTTGATCTTGCGAACGCGATCAGTGTCGCCCAAATCAAAGACGCACCACGTGAGGAAATTCTCAGCCGACTCCTGAGCCTTCCCGCAGTTTCGCGCATGCGCGGAGCGTGACGAGTGAAAACGCTCCACTCTATCTCCGACCTAGCTCAATTGCCCGGGCCGCTCTTTCTCGCGATCGGCGTTTTCGACGGCGTCCATCGCGGTCATCAAGCCGTTATTTCCACTTCCGCCGGTCACGCCCAAGCGGCAAATGGAACTCCTGTTGTTGTGACCTTCGATCCGCACCCGATGAAAGTGCTGCGACCGCACGACGCGCCGCATCTGCTTACCGCTACAAAGCATAAGGTCGCGTTGATTCGCAATCTCGGCGTGGCCCACCTTCTGATAATCACCTTTGACAAACAATTTGCCGCCACCGAGCCAGAAGACTTTGTCCAGGAACTCGTAACGCATTCGCGACCGCTACGCGAAATTTGCGTCGGACACGAATGGTCGTTTGGAAAACATCGGCGTGGTAATCTCATTCTTCTCAAAAAACTTGGCACACAATTTCACTTTGAGGTCGTGGGAATTCCCGCTGTGGCGCTGGGCAACGGCGAGATCGTAAGCAGCACAGCGATTCGTCATGCCGTGGAGGCAAGAGATCTCGCGAAAGCCGCGGAGATGCTGGGCCGTGAATACACGATTCTTGGAACAGTCGTGCGCGGCGACAATCTCGGGAAGCAGATTGGATTCCCAACAGCCAATCTGAGCGCGCACAGCGAGCAATTTCCGACAAATGGCGTTTATTTAGCGGAAGCGCGGATTAATGCGGCTGTCCATAACGGCGTCGTTAATCTGGGTACTCGGCCAACAGTCAGCGGTGGAAAATCCGAGCGCGTCCTGGAGATTTATCTTTTCGATTTTGACCGTGACATTTATGGCGAAGACATTGAACTCCGCTTCGTGCGCTATCTGAGGCCGGAACGAAAGTTCGAGAGCTTGGAAGAGCTTGTCCGGCAGATCGAGCTCGACGTCCGACAGGCACGCGAACTTTGTCCGACCTGAGCAAGGCATCGACCTTTCTTGAAACTGCAGAGGTCGCAAGACGACGGAGATACAATTATTGAACTTGTTCTAAAGTCGCAATTCGCTCGTCTTCGAGAGGGCCGCAATAGCGCCACCAGCCATGAGTAAGAGGCCGCTCACAAACGCGAGCGCAAAAAGCCACAATGTCGGCAACGCGACCAGCCGCGCCGTCGCTATCACCAGAAAACGTCCCCCGTCCGAGAGCACGTATGCCAGCGCGCTGGCGAGCAAGGTGAATCCGAGAAGAATGACAGCATGTAACCAATCCCGACCTCGCCGCACTGGCGGCAATTGCTCTAGAACGCGCGCAGTAAATCCCTCGTCATCGATGTACGGCGCCGCCTCGCGCAATTTTTGATCCAGCCAATCTTCCTGCTGTTTCTCGTCCATGTTAATCAGGTCCCCATGCTGCCAGCGTGCGTTTTAATTTCTCTCGTCCTCTTAACACGTTCGTCTTCACCGTGCCAAGCGGAATATCTAATACCCGCGCGGCTTCCTCGTGCGAAAGGCCATTTTGGCAGCAAAGTAAAATCGCCGAACGCTCGTGCAGGGGAAGCAAACTCAGCGCGTACATAAGATCATGCTTTAGACCAGGATCGGCCACCTGCGGGTCCCGTTCGGATTGTAGTTGTTCTTCATCGATTCCGACAAATTCCTTGCGGCGCCGCGCATTTTCTCGGAAACAATTGTAAGCAATGCGGTAAAGCCAGGTCGAAAAACGGGCTTCTCCGCGAAAGCCGCGGATGTTTTTGTAGGCACGCAGGAAAGTTTCTTGAGCCAGATCATCCGCAAGCGCGACATCAGTTCGAGTGAGTTGACGCAGCAAGCCTCGCACGCTCGATTGGTGACGCCGAACCGAACCAACTCGCCGAAAGCGTGGTGATCATCGTCAACAAGAACTCGCGCGACAAGGTCTGCATCGGTCAGCTCCACGCTCGCAGATTACGGTAACGGCGGCGCACTGTCCTTCTTTCCTTCCAGCTTCCACACCAGCAGATAACCCGCGCCAATCAACAAAGGAATAAGCCCGATGCTCCAAGCGCCACCCTCCCAATCGCTTACGGCGCCGAGGAAGATCATAAGACCGAGGCCGACCATCACCAGGACCACACCACGCCGCATGTCGGAGCGCTGCCGCTGTGCGGGGGGAGGATTCAGCAGGGCCTCAGGCACCGGCTGTCCTTTTTCCACCATCAAGCGAACTGTCCGTTGAAGTGATCGAGTTTTCGAAAAGCTGAAATACAT
>QHNF01000045.1 GCA_003218345.1 Verrucomicrobiota bacterium
GTGTGGACGTTCTTGCGCAGGCTGCCATGTGATGTCGTAAATCTTATCGGGCGGCCGCACATATTTCTGCGGCTGCCGGTGACAATCCAGGCACCATTTCATGTATAGAGTGTTCACCCGCCAGGTGAGCGGCATTTGATCGATGCGCCCGTGGCAAGTGGAGCAACCGATGCCTTTCGCGATGTGAATGCTGTGATTGAAGTAGACGAAACCGGGTAAATCGTGAACGCGATTCCATTTTAACGGAGTGTTTGTAGCGAGACTTTGACGAACCGGCGCCAGCACCGGCGCATCGGTGAAGATTTGCGAATGGCAGGTCATGCAGGTTTGAGTCGACGGTAATCCGGCGAACGCCGATTTTTCTACTGAGGCATGGCAGTAGCGGCAATCGATGCCGTCATCGCCCACGTGATGTTTGTGGCTGAATGGCACCGGTTGGTCGAACGGCACGCCCACGTAGGTAGTATACGGCGACCAGTAAATCGTCGACGTCGCCCAAACTGCGCCACAAACCAGAACGACCGTACCGAAGATGATTACCTGGGAGTAAACGTTCCCGCGCGGCGAGAAAAGCTGGGCCATGAAGAGCTAAAGTTTTCCTTGTTCGCAAAAATGAATCGCGCATGCAAGCAAGCTGGGACGCCTGCAGCCGGTTTACCGCAATGTTGGGACCCTCACATGGTAGCGCGCGACTCCGAAATTCTTCGCGAGCAGGCCGCTCGCCACGGCGCAGCCCGTCTAAGGCGGAGGCGGATTGGGCGCGCCGCGACAAACGACGCAGGACACAGGATTCTTTTACAACATTTAGTTTAGTTCGAGCGCAGAGCGCGGGTCGCGCGCGAACTTAAAGCCCGCCAGCGGCAGCGCGGGATCGACATTTTTTGCGAGCGCGAGTACCTGAAACGCGCGGCCCAGCATTTCCGGGTGCAGCAATGTTTGGAGCGCGCGTTTGGTTCTACGACCGGCATCAGCAATTTGAACTTGACGGCTTAAAGCCGTCGAGTTTAAGCCCAAAAGATTTCGGCCCAGCAGATTTGGCCAGGTAGAGATGATGCCGGTGAGGAAGTGATGTTGATCGGTGAATCCAGCAACCGGCAAGCCGTTTGCCTGCGCGCGCTCTGCAATGCTCTTCCAATGCACGTCCATCGTAATATCTGCGTGACCGATTTGCTCGAAGGGCGAATCCAGATGTTGATGTTGCGCGCGGACCTGAACGCTTTCTTGAAATTCGTCATCCACGCGTCCGTAATCGATCGCTATGATATAGCCGCGCCGCAGATTCGCGGCGAGGCTGTCGATCCAATCGAGTGCCGGTTGATTGAAAACCCCCCTCTCGGTAGACGGCTTGGAAGCCCTGCTCGCAGCAGTTTCGCGCAGCGATGCAGGCGTGGCCGCCGTTCGTTGAGAAAGCGGGCGCTCGACGAGCACAAACTTGTCGTCTTGAAGATCGACAAGTTTTTCCATCCCGCCGCTGATCAAGCGCACCGGCAGTGCGTCTAGCAGTTCATTGGAAAAATGGACGCCGACGAATGGTTGAAGCGAATCACGCCATTCGATCTTGCTGCCAAATGGTTCCAGGATCCGCGATTGTCGCTCTTGCAATATCGGAAATGGCTCGACTATTGGTAGCGCACAACCGCGAAGAATTCCGGCGCGTGTTTTTGCGCAGATTGGAGAACGTCGCGCGCGAACTGCCCGTCGTGGGCGCCCTGCTCAACAATTAAGAAATTGTCGATTTTGCCAAGACGTTCCCAGATTTCGGTAAATTGCGCGGCCATCAGTTGCCCGAACAGGGGGCCGACGCTCACATTGGTGAAGTAATCGCCTTTTCGCCCAATCGAGCAGCGGCCAGAGGAATAATATCCGTGCTCGGGGTGGTACAGCGCTTGTTGCATGAACCAGGCAAAAGATACCGGACCGCGATTGTTAATCTCGTTGAGAATGAGTTCGACGAGAGCGGGATTCCCAGTTTGCGTCCTCAACATCCAATGCTCAACGCTCAATGCTCAACGCTCAAGTCAAACAGCGCGCGAGACAATTGGACGTTGAACGTTGAGCGTTGGACGTTTGCCCCCTAAATTGCGCCACATAGTCATTTGCTCATTTGAGACTGCCCAACACATATCTGAGGCCCCCGCCGGGCTACCGCTTTCGACCGCCCTGGTATTCCAGGCCGTGGTTCTACCTTCCCGTCGTCGTCATTGCAGTGTTGGCCATTACCTTGACAGTTTACATTTCCAGTCTGGTAGCCGACCTCCAAGCACAGGCCAGAACGTTCGATCTAAACCAGCTCGAACAAATGGAATCAGCGAGCGTGATTCTCGATCGCAACGGCAAGATCTTCGGCCAAATCTATGTTGAGAACCGCGAGACGGTGCCGTACGACCAGTTGCCTCCCGATCTCGTCAAGGCTGTTGTGGCGGTCGAGGATGCAAAGTTTTATCAGCACCACGGCTACGATTTGCTCGGGATCATCCGTGCAGCACTTAAGAATTTGACGGCCGGCCATGTGCGCCAAGGTGCAAGCACGATTACACAGCAACTGGCGCGCAACAGTTTTTCGCTCAAGCAAAAAACGTTTCGCCGCAAGCTGCTCGAGTTTTTTCTGGCGCAACGAATCGAAGAGCACTTCGGCAAACAAAAAATCATGGAGCTGTATCTGAACCGGATTTATTTCGGAGGCGGGCTTTATGGAGCGGAAGCAGCGGCGCGAGGTTACTTCGGCAAGTCCGCGCGCGAAATGTCGCTGGCGGAATGCGCCACGCTCGCGGGCCTGATCAAAAGTCCAAACAGGTTGTCGCCGTGGACGGATCGCGCCGCTTCACGTGAAGTGCGCGACTATGCGCTCGATCGGATGCGCGATCTTGACTTCATCAGCCGTGAACAATACGCCGATGCGCGCGCGCAGGAGATCGTCATCGGCAATCGGCAAAACGCGCAGGGACAAACCTACGCGGTCGATTACATCCGCCAGCAGGTAATCGCGGCAGTCGGATGGAACCGCGCGATGAACGAAGGCTTTCGTATTCACACCACCATCGATGTCGATCTGCAAAAGGTTGCTGAGGATTCTCTCCGGGCCAATCTCGACCGGATTGAGAAGAATGCTGACTACAACCATCAGACTTATGCCGATTATGCGGCCACTTTTCGCAAAGCAAAAGCAAGTGGCACGATGTCTGATCAGCCCGCGCCAGAGTATCTTCAAGGCGCGGTGATCGGCCTGGACAACGCAACAGGCGATATTCTGGTGCTCGTGGGCGGGCGTGATTTCGAGCACAACCAGTACGACCGCGCACTGCAAGCCCGCCGACCCGCTGGGACAGCGATCTTGCCGTTCGTTTATGCGGCTGCTTTTGAAAAAGGAATGTTTCCCGGATCGCTTGTAGAAGATTCGCCGCTGGACAATCGCGCGGTCATGATCGGTGGCACAACAGGAATTCTTGGCGAATGGGGACCTGAAAGCGCTGATAACCGCTATGAAGGCGCGATGACAGCCAGGCAGGCGCTGGCCAAATCAAAAAATGGCGCAACCGTCCGCATTGGAATGAACGCGGGAATCGATTCAGTCCTGCAGCTTTGCTCCGCTGCAGGCATTCGTTCCCCGCTTCGTCCTTATCCGGCCACGTTTCTCGGCAGCAGCGAGGTCACTCTGGCCGAGCTCGCGCTCGCGTACACTATATTTCCAAACGGCGGCTGGCGGCCAAACTCATCACACATTTTGGAACGCATTGAAGAAAAGGACGGAACACTGGTTTGGGACGCAAAGCAGGAGAGCATTCGGAAACTAGTCATTAGACCTGAAACCGCGTACGAAGTGCATTCCTGTCTTGTAGACGCACTCCAATCGGGCACTGGAAAAGCTGCCTTCACGCAATTTGGTCTGAAGAGAATGCCCGCGGCGGGCAAAACCGGCACCGCGTATGACTTTACCGATGCTCTGTTTGCCGGATACGATTCCAATTTTGCTTGCGCTGTTTGGGCCGGCTTCGACAAGCCGCAGAAGATTTATCGCGGCGCATTTGGGCGCGAGCTCGCCCTGCCGGTTTGGGCCGATATCATGAACGCCGCCGCTCAGCGTTATCCGCCGCGAGAAATCAAACAGTCGGCGACTCTAAATCAGGTCGAGATTTGTTCGAGGTCCGGCCTACTCGCCACCGACAAATGTTATGACGCCGTGAAAACGGCAAACGGCGATACCGTTCAGCGACGCACTACCTACATGGAAATTGCGACACAGTCGCAAGCGCCTACCGAGCCTTGCAATGTCCACGGTGAAGCGCGCGCGCGCCTTGCTCGCGATTTTCCTTCCAGCGATTTGCCGCGCGCCGCTCTCGCTGTGGACCTGAGCGAGGTCATGCCAGTCGCAATAAAAACTCCAACGTTGTTAGCCGACAAGGACCCCTACAATTCTCTTAAGTCGACACTGAAACCCGAGCCAGCGCCGCAGGCCGAAAAAGAAATCGCCGAGAGACGAAAGACCGGCACGGAAACCGACGCCGATCGGACAACCCCGGTCCCGGTAAGGGCGGTTGACCCCAGTCGCCCGGCGGGAGAGACCAGCCAACCTGCAGGAGAAACGGCTAATCAGACCGCGCAATCGGTTATCCCGATCAGAAAAGCGATCCCAGTCCAACCGCAGGATAAAAAGCCAGTCGAGATCCGGCGTGCGATACCAGTCAAACCGCTCGATCAAGAGGAAGAGGACAAGACGCTGTTGAAGGCGGCGACGCCGCAGCCGAGCGATCTGGACGAATAAGCGGTTGAGCCCGCGAATCACGCGAATTTGCGCGAATAAGATCTCGGAAAAACAAAGCTCTAATGACCAAGAACGAAGGAACGACAAAAGCCAAAGATCACGGAATCGGTGAAGGTCTTCTCGTCATTCGACCTTCGTCATTCATCCGTCATCCGTCATTCGTCATTCGTCATTTCGCCGAGTCTCTTTCTTGCGGCTATTCGCGTCAATTTGCGTGATTCGCGGGCCGATCCGGCAATGACATCACAAAGCGCAGACGATTTTCGGTTAACCGTTCTGAACCCGGGCGGGCGCGATCCGGAACAACAGTTTCACCACCCGCTTGCTCTAGGCGAAGGCGCACACCCGCCGATCAATTTCCACGGCTTTGCTGCGTGCACGCTGGGAGCTTTTCATCGTGATCCGCGGCGCGCGATCGCAGAGGACACGCCGGTTCTTCTTCTTTTGCGCGGCGATTTTCGCGATTCAGAGCGCGCATTAAGCGATCTGAAGAAGCACGGTCGCACCGTCGCTGTTTCACTAAAGGAGACTGGGCTTCACCAAATTGCTCAGCAGTTGTGCGAGCGCAGGAAGTTATCGCGCTTTATGAAAATCCTGGCGCAAGCCGATGGATGCATCGCTACAACTCCCGAAGCCGCGGAAATCTACCAGCGCACCCGCTGGAGCCTGAGGCGGGTGACCTTTATCCCCACTCCCTATCCTATCGAAGACCAAAGATGGGACTTTTCTATGTCGCCTAACGAGCAATCGGGAATTCTTGTCGGCACACGCGAATGGGACGTGCCGTCGCGCAATCATTTCGCGGCGCTGCTAGTCGCGCGGGAGCTTTGCGAAGCGACAGGTGAACCGGTCACTGTTGTTAATCTGAATGGACGTAAAGAGGAACGATTGCTTGCCCAGCTAAAATTTCCGGAGGGAAAACTCCGCGTAATTGAGAAAAGGAAGGCCTATCCGGATTATCTGCGCGATGTGGCGCAGCATAAGATCGTTTTGCATTTGGATCGTAGCCACGTACCGGGCCAGGTGGCCGGCGACGCTCTCCTCACCCGGATCGCCTGCGTGGGTGGCGACGGCGCGATTGAAAGAATTGCGTTTTCGAAAACGTGCGGCGAAGGTCGAACGATTACTGAAATCACTTCGATGGCTCTTGACCTATTGAAAAGTGCCGATTTACGTGCGGCGATTGTGGCCGAATCGCAGCAGCGCGCACTCGAGCGGCTTTCGTTTCAAGCAGTACGTTCGCAACTGGCGACGTTTTTTGCTCAGTTCGGGGAAAGATAAAATCGCGGATTACTCCGATAGGGCGGATTAAACCCGTTTGCTATAACCACGGATGCACTCGAATCGAGACGTAATGCCCGGCTTGCCGAAGCCGCAGCGGACAGTAGCATGTGGTCCATCCTTATGGCCGAGCGCACACACGACTGGTTCAGACAGGCCGAGGCGGATTTGCGCCTCGCTCGCACTGCGCGCGACGCTGGGCATTACGAGTGGTCTGCTTTTGCCTGCCAACAAGGCGCCGAAAAAGCCATAAAAGCGCTCTATCAACATCTGCACAAGGATGCGTGGGGTCACGTTTTGATCGCGCTGCTAGGCGCGTTGCCGGAACAAGCAAAGCCCGATGCCGACTTAATGGATCGTGCGAGAGTGCTCGACAGGCATTACATCCCTACACGTTACCCAAACGGTTTTGAACGCGGCGCACCGCTGGATTTTTATTCGCAAAAAGACGCCAACGAAGCAATTGCAAACGCGGAGGCAATCCTTGCGTTCTGTCGAAATCAGATCGGTTGATATTTGGTAGGTCGCGACCGAGCCTCCCCTGAACAAAGCCGAATGGGGGCGCGCCGCTTAGGACGATGTCTCAGTCTATCGAAATCAAATCCGTTGATGCGGAACAAGTGCGCCGCTGCATGGACGAGTACGCGGCCCGGCTCCTTGCGAGCAACCCTGCGGTCGAAGAAATCATCGTCTTCGGCTCGTTCGTCGAAGACACTTACGCCCCGGGAAGCGATCTGGACGTGTTCATTGTCCTCACCAGCGCACAACAGCGGCCGCGTGACCGAATCCCGGATTTTCTGCCAAACAGATTTCCAGCGCCGATGGACATTTTTCCATTTACGCGCGCAGAGATGGCAGAATTGGATTCATCGCCTCTGCTTGTGGCAATCAGGAAAAGCAACTGGCGCTACAAGCGATCAGGGACGCCAGCCGATCGGGACCCACTCGCGACAGAATGAACGCCCAACGCGCAACGTTCAACGAAAATCAAAGTGAAAACCGACAGGCTCGAAAGCCTGTCTGCCGAGACAGCCAACATAGCTGTGTTCGATCAAAAGATAATTTCGAAGAGTTTAATACCCTTCCATTTTCCCGGGATCTCAGAGTCGAACGACGTGCTTTCAATCCATGTGCCGTAACGGGCCGGCGCCCACGGATTGAGCATTTGGAACGGGTTACGGCCGTTGCTAAATCCTCGCGGGATTACCCCCTCCACCGCGGGCCGTTCTGAAATCGGCGGCGGTGTCGGCATTGCTCGCACCGGTTTTTGTGGCCCGATCGGCGCCTCAAATGTTTGTGCCGAAGCGGTTGTAGCCAGCGCGGCTAGGATTGCGATCATCAATGTTTTCATGTTTTTCCTTTCTTGCGAGTGCGTGCAAATCCTTGCCCGTCACAACGCCTGCCCACATTATATAGTTCGATGGACTACCTTGAAAAGGCCGGACGTGTCCTGGACATAGAAATCTTTGAGCTCAAGCGACTGCGGGAGCGTTTAGGCGAAAATTTCTCCCGCGCAGTTGAATTGATCAAAGAAACGGTCGATGCACGCGGCAAGGTTGTAGTGGTGGGAGTGGGAAAATCTGGGCATATAGGCGCAAAGATTGCGGCCACTCTCACCAGCACCGGATCGCCAGCGGTCGTGCTCGATTCCTCAAACGCCTTGCACGGCGATCTTGGCGTGATCGCCGACGGCGACGTCGTGCTCGCCTTAAGCGCGAGTGGGGAGACGGAGGAAATGGTCCGCATTCTGCCCGCCATTGCGCGGTTCCAAGTCAGGATTATCGCCATGTGCGGTGACCCGAAATCGGCCCTCGCACAAAACTCTCATCTTTTTCTCGACGTAAACATCGAACAGGAAGCTTGTCCGCTGAATCTTGCACCAACGTCCAGCACGACGGCGATGCTGGCGTTGGGCGATGCGTTGGCCATGGTGCTGCTGGAGGCGCGAGGATTTAATAGGGAAGATTTTGCAAAGTTTCATCCCGGCGGAATGATTGGCCGCAGCATGCTCATGCGCGTGCATCAAATCATGCGGCCACGCGAAGCAATGGCGATTGTTCCTACTGATACATCCGTCCGCGACGTGCTAAAAGTGATGACCAGTGTGCGCGCTGGCGCCGCCGTCGTGACCGACGACGATCAGAAATTGCTGGGTATTTTTACGCACGGCGATTTCGTGCGGCATTTTCAATTCGATTCAAAAATCGGGGAGCGCTTGGTGGCAGATCTGATGACGTTGAACCCGGTGGCAGTGCACAAAGACAAACTCGCCGTTGAGGTTCTTAATCTGCTGGAACGCCATCGCATCGACGACCTAGTCGTGGTCGATGACAATCGCGTGCCCGTCGGGATTGTTGATTCGCAAGATTTGACGCGGCTGAAGTTGCTTTAGCGCGGTGCGGCAGTGCTCTGAGTAGCCCACGCGTCAGGCGTGCTGGTTTTGGTGTCTCGCCAGAATGAACTTTTCTTTGAGATTTCGCCCATGGCGAGCAAATAGATGCACAACGAAGTTCGCGATCGCGAGGACAGGCTCGCCAACAGGCGGGACGCGTGGGCTACCCAGGTGGTTGCGCTCGCACCGAGCGCGTGTACACTCCGCGGCCCCCGCTGAACGCTTTAACGAATCACGTCTTCAACCATGCTCGCTGCAAACGATCTTCGCAAAGGAATGGCCATTAAATACCATGGCAATCCTGCCATTGTGCTCGAAGTCCATCACCGCACGCCGGGAAATCTGCGTGCGTTCGTGCAGGCGATCATCCGCTACATCAACACTGGCAAAAGCGCAGATGTTCGTTTTGGCTCGACCGACAAGGTGGAGTTAGTCGAGATCGAGCGAAAGCAGCTCGAGTTCAGTTACAAGGATCGCAACGGATATCATTTCATGGACCCGGAGACGTACGATACGGTTACGTTGCAGGAGAATCTCATCGGCGACGCCAAAGATTATCTGGTAGAAAATCTTTCCGTTCAGGTGCTTTATGCCGAGGGTAAACCGGTGCAACTTGAGTTGCCAGCCTCCGTTAATCTGAAGGTCGTGGAATCACCCGAAGGGTTGCGAGGCGATACTGCGAGCAACGTGACCAAGCCGGCGAAGTTGGAGAGCGGCAAGACCATCAACGTCCCACTTTTCATTAAAGAAGGCGAAGCGATTAAAATTGACACCCGCACCGGCGTCTACATGGGTCGGGCATGATGTTTAACCGCGGATTACGCGGATGACACGGATTGGAATAATCCGCGGTTGAGAATTAAATTGTCTTTCCCAGATCCGCGTAAATCTGCGTAATCTGCGGATAACTTTGGCTGCAACGAAGCGAAGATCGACGAGCGGCCGCCGCGGGCGAAAACCGCAACGCGACCGGAAAATGGTTCGAAGTGTCGCGCGGGCGACCCGATTCACGCCTGATTCGCTCACGGTGCCCACGCGTTGGGTGAACTTTGTCTTTGCGATTTTTTTGCTGCCGGTCTGCGCAATTCTCAGTCAGACATTTTTCACCGTCTTTGCGCGCGCGACCGTTGCGCAGCGGCTTTGGGCGGGCGAAGAATTTTGGTTCTTCTCGTTGGGCGCTCTCCTCTGGCTGATTGCCTTCCTCGGGTTGCCACGCCCAATTGTGATCTACGTCTTTGGACATGAACTTACACACGCCTTGTGGGTCCTACTGATGGGCGGGCGCATCAGCCGATTTCGCGTAGGCCGTGATGGCGGTCATGTAGTAACCAACCGAAACAATTTCTTGATCGCGCTCGCGCCTTACTTTTTCCCACTCTACAGCATTCTGGCGATCGCCACTTATGGACTGCTCAGGTTTTTTGTGAATGTGCAGCCCTACGGGCGAATGCTTTACGCGGTGATCGGCGTGACTTGGGCGTTCCATTTCACATTCACGTGCTGGATGATCCCGAAGAATCAGACCGACCTGAGCGATCAAGGCACATTTTTTTCGCTCGTCGTGATCTATCTCATGAATCTGCTGCTGCTCAGCACGATGCTCATTGTTGCGTCACCGCAGATTACGTTCGCGGGACTCGGCGCGGACCTGCTGACGAATCTCGGCAACTTCACGCAATGGGTGATCGGCTTCTTCCAACGGCTATAAATGTAGCGCGAGCCTCTGGCTTGCGGGACTTCGCCCCGCTTTCAAGCAGAGCGCAAGCGGGACGCTCGCGCTACCTTACAAATTCGTGATTACGACAAAGGGCAAGATCGACAATGCACCTGCAACGGATACGTGGTGCCGTTGATGCTGAATTGGCCGGCAGGTAAAGAGGTCATGTGCGTGCGCCAGCGAAAGCGTTTCGGGAAATTCTATTGTTGTATCTTTCCATCGCTCACCAATCGGTGGAAAACCAATGCGCGAAGAGAGCCGAGGTGCAATCACAACGATCCATTTGTCCGCCAGCGAACGCGCAAAGCTGACGCAGCATTCCATAAATGTTCCGCTCGGTGTCAGGGGCAGATATTCTCCACGCTGGAAAAGCTCGAAGTGCTCGCGCCGAAATTGCAACAGACGCTGGGTTAGAAACATTTTGATCCGACCATCCGGCCAACTCCGCGGAAGTTCCTCAGGATTCACTGTTGCGAGCGATTCGAGCATTTCACGACGCCGCTTGTAATCCACCGGGCGTCGGTTATCCGGATCCACCAGGCTGTAGTCCCAAATTTCGTTACCTTGATAAATGTCAGGCACGCCCGGCGAAGTCAGCTTGAGCAGTGTTTGTGTAAGCGAATTGATCGCGCCAAAGCGCGCAATCTCCTGCGCAACCGGAATGAACACCGAAACGAATTTATTCCGCGGCGACGGATCCAGAATTTTCGTGACGAAATCGCGCATTGCCGCGTCCCATTGTTCGTTAGGTTGAATCCAGCTGGTATTGATCTTCGCTTCGTGAAGCGCCTTGTGCATGTACGCTTGAATCCGCTCCACGTACTCGCATGTCGGCACTCGCTCCGGTTCACCGGAAGCGTGGATCGGCCAGGTCCCGAGTAATGTCTGGTAGAGCAGGTACTCCTCATCTGCGTCCGGCGCTTCCGCGTCGTTGATGGTCCGCTTCCAACGGCGATTACTGACGCGCCACCGTTGCAACGAACGCTGCCAAAGCTCCGGGATTTCGGAAATCGCAGCTATCCGGGCCCGCACATCTTCGCTGCGTTTTGTATCGTGCGTTGAGGTGGCAAGCAGGGTTGCCGGCCACTTGCGTTGTCGATCGAGATTACGTTCGTGGAAGGCGTCGACGTCCATTCCGAACTGCTGCGGCTCGCCGCCCACTTCATTTAACGCCGCTAGCCGGTTGTAAATGTAAAACACCGTGTCCTCCAGCCCCTTGGCCATTATTGGTCCCGTAGCCTGTTGAAACTTCAGAACGAAGTGCGTGTGCGCAGCGCGTTCTTTGGCATCGAGGTTTGGCGGAAAGCGAAAAAGCAGCACGTCGCGGAGAAAGTTGAAAATCGATTCTTCCATCGCTGGATTGCGGCGCTTGGCTGCGACGATCGCGCGTTCCACGATTTGCCGATCGTCCTCGGTCACGGGCTGCCCGGGCGCGAGATACGTCCGGTAGACGGGAAAACAAGCGATGGTCTCGCGCACGGCGCGCGAGAGCGCCTCGAGTGTGAAGTCGCGATACCACCGGTTTTGCTCGGAGAGCCGGTCGAGCATGTTGCCCAGAACATCGACGTCATTGGCCAGGGACAATTTCATTACTTGCAGTTTTTTCGCATAAAGCAGATGCCCAAACGGCATCGAGTGGGCGATAAAACGATGGAACGTTTTTGTGATCCCCGTTTCGGCCGAGGAATCGACCAGCAACTGCGCCACCTGATTTGCAAAGTCGTACCCAGTGGTACCA
>QHNF01000360.1 GCA_003218345.1 Verrucomicrobiota bacterium
GTGAACTTCAATACCGCGCTTGGGCGACACGCTTTGGGCCGCACCCAGGGCGACCAAAATACCGGACTCGGCTTTTTTGCGGGCTGGAATCTGAGCGACGACGGCACTAACAATATCTATATCGGTAACGCCGGGCCTGTTCCGATCGGTACGGAATCGAATACGATCCGTCTAGGCACACAGACGGTTACCATAGTCACAGTGGGCAATCCGCCCTTTGAGAGTCATCCGATGCCGGCGCATACAGCCACTTTCATCGCTGGCATCTTCGGCAAGACGAGTTCGAGTGGAACCCCGGTTTACATTAATTCAAACGGTAAACTCGGTACAACCACTTCTTCAAAGCGCTTTAAAGAGAACATCAAGCCAATGGATGAAACCAGCGAAGCCATTCTCACACTTAAGCCGGTTACTTTCCGCTATAAGAGAGACATCGATCCTGAGCATACGCCGCAATTCGGCCTAGTGGCCGAGGAGGTGGAAAAGGTGAATCCCGATCTGGTCGTGCGCGACGCTGACGGAAAAGCTTATACCGTGCGCTATGATGCGGTCAATGCGATGTTGCTCAACGAGTTCCTTAAAGAGCATCGCAGAGTGCAGGAGTTGAAATCCACTGTGGCGAAAGACGAAGCGATGATCTCGCAACTCAAGTCAACCGTTGCAAGAGAGGACGCGACGTTCGCGGAGCAGGAAAAAGAAATTCAAGCTCTCGCCGTAAGCCTGAAAGAGCAGGCAGCGCAAATCCAGAAAGTCTGCGCACAGCTCGAGCTGAGCAAACCCGCACCGCAAACCGTCCTGCATGAGCGGTAAAGCTGTCAACGCGATTTTTTCCCGGAAACCAGACAGGCTTGGCAAGATTAAAAAGCGTTGTCATGGGGAGCGCAAAAGGGGCAGGATTCGCTGTGTGAAGTACTGGGAGATGATCGCCAACAACCTTCGCAAACGGGGTTGGAGTTATTGCTATGTCTCAGCCGTTGATTCCGAAGGACGGACGATCTGGATTGCTGATGGACATTGCGATGATGGAAAGCGGTTGTGCGTGCGGATACGAAGTTGACTGCGTTTCTCCAACTTGAATCTGCAACTTCGGAAGACCACGTTTCCCAGAACTCTGCGAGGAAAAGCAGCCCTGAAGCTGCGCAAAATTTCTTCTCAAATTGGTTCATTACCACAAATCAACACCCGCCTTCGCCAACCAGCCTTCGCGTAAAGCTACGGCGAGTCGAGAGGCTTCGGCGTGGCGGGCGGATGAACGCCAATTGGCGAAGGGCTAAGCCGTAAGATCGAAGCGCCCGCTTGGACCTCTGCCCTTGACCCTTTGCTGAGTCGTCTGTGTCATCGGCGCTTCTTCCCAGTTCGACGCTTCCTTGGCCGCCGAAGCCTCGGCGAACGAGGCGACGCTTTGACGGTTCCTAGAACTTTTTTGCAACACCGGCCAAAATTTTCCGAAGGAAAGAGTAAAGGCCGGAAATGAGTTCTCATGGTGAGAAGTCACAGAAAGCCAAACAAGGAAGGAAACCAAGCAATATGAAAAACCGAAACCCAGTAGCCAAATTTGGTCTGTTACTTGCAGTGTTACTGACTCTTGGTGCAGCCGGGGTGCATGCCGACATCCTGCCCCCTGTCAGCATCAACTTCGCTCCGGTCGGCTTAACCATGGATCAAACTGCGCAGCTCAACCTCGTCAACGTTAGCGTGCCAAATGGCATGTTCGTTAGCTGGCGCTTTATCGACGCCAGCGGCCTTAGACTCGCTCAATCCTCGGTTACCCTGCCATTGGGCAAGATCGTTTCCGTGGATTTCAGGCGGCAGGTGGGTCCCGGCCCCACCTATATCCGAGCCGAGGTGCGAGCCCAAGTCGATATCCTTACCCCCGGGGTGCCGAGCGAAAGCCTTCGCCGAAGTCTAGAGGTATTCAACAATGACACCGGCGCGACTACCGTGTTCATGGGCGGTGGCCAATAAACACAGCGGTTGCGAATCCAAGACCGCCCACGTCGAAGTGAGTACCATAGGTGGTCACGAATACCCGGTGGAGTGGCCGGGATCGATGTGTGACCGGGGGATCATCGCCCTCACGTATGAAGTGGTGCGTGACAAGGCGACCCCGGTCACCACGTCGCGGGCCCAAGTAAGCTTTACCACCGATAACACGAGTAACAGGGATATGTAGAGCGCGACCATGCTTCCCCTGAGTAAAGTCGTAAGGAGAATCGCATCGTTAAGTCCGTCAACTCCGTGGTCCCACAAAATGCTCAAAATTTTCTGCAATGCCGTCCAAAATTTTCCGAAGGAAAGGGTAAAGCCGGGAGTGACCTCCCGCGGCGGGAAGCCACCGAATGCGGAAAAAATGAAATGAAATCGAAATATGAAACAGCTAATTCATCTTAAATCGGCAGTAGCCAGAGTGAAACGGCCCTGGCTGGCGATTCTTTGCGGCACGCTCTTAGCCGGGACTCTGGTCATCGGCCTGACGAGCCAAGTAGGTGCCACGGGCCAGCGGAATCCGAACCCTAGAGTTATCCCACCGCATGGTCGGCCCTACGGCTTGAGCTATGGCGAGTGGGGCGCACAGTGGTGGCGTTGGGCCTACTCGTTCCCAGCGGCCCAGTTTCCGCCTTTGCAGGCCGGAGAGGTCGATTGCTCCCTGGGCCAGTCCGGCTCGGTGTGGTTCCTTGCCGGCACTGCGGGACAAGGCCCGGTCACGCGGTCGTGCACCATTCCGGCCGGCAAGGCACTGTTCTTCCCGATCATTAGCTATCTTAACGATTACCCCTGTCCGGATCCAAACTTCCAACCGCCTCCCGGCCAGACCTTGGAGGAGTTTCTGA
>QHNF01000346.1:0-2814 GCA_003218345.1 Verrucomicrobiota bacterium
TTGGAAGCCGAGAGCAGGGCGTTAGATACCGCCTCGAGCAGGATTTCGCGTTTGATCCCGCGTTCTCGCTCCAGGTAATCGAGCATGGCAATAAATTCCGCGTTCATAAAAACATGTAGCCCGCAGACTAAAAAGAGTGGGACGCCAGTTCCCACTCCGATCAGCGCGCGGACTAGGCTCTAAGAATAACTTCGTGAAGCGTTCCCGTCAAGCTGCGGTTCGGTCTGATTTGACGTTCAAGGCTCAATGTCCAACGTCTAACAGCCCAATGAATTCGCGCCTTCGAGCTACGTTTGTCGTGCTTCTCGCCTGGGCAGTAATTTATTTGCCGGCGCTTGGTTCTATCGCGATCAAAGGCGAAGAAGGGCGACGAATTTTGCCGGCGATCCGGATGCTCGAGAGCGGTGACTACATTGTCCCGCAGGTGGGAAGCAATCCGTACTTCCGGAAGCCGCCTCTGGTGAACTGGTTGGTAGCCGCGTCGTTCCGCTTTTTCGGAGTGCGTAACGAATGGACAGCGCGCCTTCCCTCGGCGGTTGCTGTGCTTGCAGTGGCCATTGCGTTTGTCACGGTGGCGCGCGCCAGCCTTGGTCCGATGGGATCGACAATCGCGGCTCTCATTTGGATGACAAACATCGGGATGATAGAAAAAGGCCGATTAATTGAAATCGAAGGGCTCTATGTTTCGCTTTGCGGTCTGGCGATAATTTTTTGGCTGACCTTTTGGACTCAAAAGAAATCTCCATGGCTCATTTGGGTTCCAGCATCGCTTTTTCTTGGACTTGGTCTGCTGGCGAAAGGCCCAACTCATTTAATATTTTTCTACGCAATTGTGCTGGCCGTCCTTTGGCGTACGAAAGATTGGCGACTCCTTTTTCATCCTGCGCACCTCGCTGCGATCGCCATCATGCTGGGGATCTCGGCGGCGTGGGCCATCCCTTTTCTGCACAGGACGACTACGGAGCTGGCGGTGCCTAAGTGGTCAGGTCAGTTCACCGGCCGGTTAAGAGGCGTCGATTTCAAATTTTTCAGCTGGATCCAAAATATTCCACGCGCTCTGATCTATTTCCTACCGTGGGTTCTCCTGTTCCCCTTCGTGCGATTCTCAAAATTTCGCGACGCCACGCAGCAGCGGCTCGCGCGTGCTGTTGCTTGGGGGATTGCTGTGCCGTTTCTCGCCATCAACCTAGTTCCCGGCGCCCTCCCCCGATATAGCATGCCGGTATTAGCTCCAGCATCGTGGTTACTGGCGATGAGCTATGTCGAAAATGCATTTCAGTGGCCCCAGGGGATGGCGACGAGGAACAATCGGGCTTGGACCCAAATAGTCGTGGCGTTTGTCGGAATTGGGCTCGTCATTGGCGCAATCGGTTATCCGCTTACCGCGCTGATTTTGAGAAACAGGCAGCAGATAAAAAAGGCCGCCG
Source organism: Verrucomicrobiota bacterium (assembly GCA_003218345.1). Classification (GTDB taxonomy): domain Bacteria; phylum Verrucomicrobiota; class Verrucomicrobiia; order Chthoniobacterales; family UBA10450; genus Udaeobacter. The sequence goes on from QHNF01000346.1 coordinate 1,428, forward strand.
CGGAAATTAATAGGCTCGTACCAGCGAGTGAGACGCTTTACGCGGTGGATGCAGACTATCAACCGGTGTTTTTTTATCTGAAAGCTCCCTTGGAATATGTGAGCCATATCAGGGATTTGCCGCCCAACGCGCATTATTTTCTCGTTGAGACTGACAACGAAGCTGAAGCGGCAGCCACGCAAAAGTGGGCGCCTCGGCATGCGCATGAACTCGCTCGGATACAGGATTACCGCAAACGCGAGATCCTCCTGTTCGAAGTCGGCCCCTTGGACGAGCATTGACAGGCCCGCCAGATCGGAATTGGTTAGCATGCTAACCAATTTGATGTCGCATATGTCCGACAGCGAAACACTTGGGCCATTGCTCCACGGGACCGCTCGTGCGTGGCGATTAAAGCTGGACGAACGGCTGAAGCCCATGGGCCTTAGCCAGGCCAAGTGGCGCACCTTGCTGCATCTGTCGCTCGCTCCAGGGACGCTCACGCAGGCCGAGATTGCAGAGCGGCTGGGCATCGAAGAGCCGTCGTTGGTTACATTATTACATCGGCTGGAGAGAGAGGGCTGGATCACGCGCAAGAGTTCCCCGCTAGATCGCCGTTGCAAAATGGTGCTGCTGGGCCGGCGCGCCCAGTATGTGATCGCAGAGATCAACGCGGCGGCAGACAAACTGCGGCACGAATTGCTCGCCGCCATTCCGAGCGCCGAGCTGCGAACATGCATCAAAGTGTTGGCCCGGATTCGTGAGAAAGCGGAGAAGAATGGTAAGCTCCGGAAAAGCGTGGCGTCGCCCGCTAATTTGAGCAATGACGGCCAGACGAGGAATCGGTACCCGATTCCAAGAAAAAAGGCGCTCCGCGGCGCCGCAAGAAAACCAAAATGAAGCGCACGCGCGTCAGAAACCAATCGATTCCGTGGTGGGCGTATCTGCTTTTTATCGTGCTGGCCGCCGTTGTCCTGTCTCGAATCATTCAGCGCAAAGCCAGCGAGACCAAAGCGGCCCAACCACCGGTGCGACCAGTTCTTGTTGCGAAAGTGATTACGAAGGACGTGCCGCTTTACCTCGATGAAATCGGCACTTGCGCTGCGTACGAGACTGTCCAGGTGCAAGCACAGGTCAGCGGGCAGATCGTCGCACGTAATTTTCAAGACGGTGCGGACGTAAAAAAAGGCGATCTGCTTTTTACGATTGACCCGCGACCGTATCAGGCGGCGCTTGAACAGGCGCAAGGGCAGCTCGGACAAGCGAAATCGAAATTGACCCTCGATCAAATCACGCTAAAGCGTCAGCAGGACTTGCGGGCTAGGAATGTAATTTCAGCTCAGGATCTCGATACCGCACAGGCGACGGTAAGAAGCGATGAGGCTACGGTAAAAACCGCCGAAGGCGC